>DASZJD010000068.1 GCA_035948415.1 Acidimicrobiia bacterium
ACGAGCTGCGAGCCCGGGAGGCGGTCCGGCCCGGGATCACCGGCCTCTGGCAGGTCGAGGCCCGCGACAACCCGTCGTTCCTCGCCTACCGGCGCTTCGACCTCTTCTACATCCAGAACTGGTCCGTCGCCCTCGACCTCATGATCCTCGCCAGCACCGCCGAGGCCCTGATCGCCCGCGTGCTGCGCATGGCTCGGCACGCCACCGAGGACATCCATCTCGGCAAGGGCCGGCACCAGCCGAGCCTGCCTCGCCTCGAGCCGGTCGGGCCCCCGTCTCGACGACCGGCGCCGCACGCCACGAGCCGGCCGCGGCGTCACGATCGCGCCGGCCGGGCCGGGCCGGGACTGCCCGACGACGACGGGACGCCCGACGACGGCCCGATCTCGGTCCTCCACGTGGCCCAGAGCACGCGCTACGGGCTCCAGCGGTACCTCGAGGACCTCGTCGCGGCGCAGACCCGCGCCGGCTGGGACGTCACCGTCGCCACCGCCGCCGACGAGCCGCTGGCCGACACCTGCGCCGGACTCGGCGCCGCGTTCCGACCGTGGGACGCGCAGCGGTCGCCCGGCCCGAGCGTCGCGCGCGAGCTTGTCGCCTTCGGTCGCCTCGTTGACGAGGTCGCGCCCGACGTTGTGCACCTCCACTCGTCCAAAGCCGGCCTCGTCGGTCGGCTGGCGCTGCGCGGGCGGCGACCCACGATCTTCTCGCCGCACGCCTGGTCGTTCCTGCACACCGGCCGCGCCCTCCACGGGGCGACGCTGGCCTGGGAACGGCGCGCGGCCAGCTGGGCCGACATGGTCCTCTGCGTCAGCGCGGCGGAGCGGGCGCGCGGCGAGGAGGCCGGCGTCCACGCCCGGTTCCGGGTGGTCCCCAACGCCGTCGACCTCGAGCGGTTCCGCGCCGCCGAGCCCGGCGAACGTGAACGCGTGCGCCAGGAGCTCGACCTGCCCGCAGGCCCGCTCGCGGTCTGCATCGGCCGGCTCGTCCCCCAGAAGGGCCAGGACGCGCTGGTGGCGGCGTGGGACGAGGTCCGCCGGCACGTCCCCGACGCCTCGCTCGTGCTCGTCGGCGAGGGCCAGCTGGGCTCCACCCTCGACGGGTCCGGGGTCACGCTGGTCGGCGCGTCCGACGCGGTCCGATCCTGGATCGTCGCCGCCGACGTCGTGGTGCAGCCGTCGCGCTGGGAAGGAATGTCCCTGACCGTCCTCGAGGCGCTCGGGTGCGGCCGCAGCGTCGTCGCCACCGACGTCGAGGGGATGCGCGAGGCCCTCGGCGACGACTTTCCCGCCGGCGCCGTGGTGCCCGTAGGCGACACCGAGGGCCTCGTCGCCGCGGTCGTCGAGCGTCTCACCACGCCCGGGCTGCGGGCGTGTGAGGAGCGACTGGCGGGTGACCGGGCGGCACGGTTCTCCGTCGCCGCCTGGGGCCTCATGATGCGCGCGCTCACGCGCGACGTCGCCGCCGCTCGTCTGCCCACCCCATGAGCCGGCGCGACCCCGCGCTGCGCGTCCTCATGGTCTCGAGCCTCTGGCCGCCCGAGGTCTTGGGCGGGGCCGAGCTCTACGCATCACGGCTCGCGGCCCGGTTGCGAGACGCCGGCCACGAGGTGCGAGCGGTGACGCTCGGCGTCGACGGGCCGGACGTCGTGACGCGGGTGCCGCCGACCCCCTACCGGCTCGACGAGTTCGCCGGTCAGCCCCGCGCCCGCCGGGCCCGCTTCCACCTCTTGGATCTCTACCGGCCGGCGACGCGCCGGGCGCTGCTGGCGACGCTCGAGGACTACCGGCCCGACGTCGTGCACAGCCACTCGGTCCAGGGACTCTCGAGCGCCGCCCTCGAGGTCCCGTCCGCCGCCGGCGTCGCGCACGTCCACACCCTCCACGACTACTGGTTGCTCTGTCAGCGGGCGTCGCTGGTCCGGCGCGACGGCACCGCGTGCGAGCCGCGGTGCACGGTGTGCCGCGAGTTCTCGGCCGTGCGAGCTCGGATCATCCGTCGCTCACCACCCGACGTCGTCCTCGCGGTCTCGGACGCGGTCCGTCGAGAGCACGCGAGCATCGACTGGGTGCGCGACCGCGTCCGCGTCCTCCGGAACCCGGTCGACGTCGCGCCCCGCGCCCCGCGGGCCCCGAGCCGGCCCCCGACGTTCGGGTACCTGGGCCAGCTCACGACGGCCAAGGGCGTGCCGACGCTGCTCGCTGCTTACGCCGGCGCGGACCTGCCCGGCACCCGGCTGCTCGTCGCCGGCGACGGCCCGTTGCGGGCCCAGGTCGAGGCGGCGACCGGCCCGGTGGAGTACCGGGGGTGGGTGGACGACGAGGGGAAGGAGGCCTTCTTCGACGCCGTCGACTGCCTCGTGGTGCCGTCCGAGTGGAAGGACCCGGCGCCCCTCGTCGTGACCGAGGCTCGGGCGCGGGGCGTCCCTGTCATCGGCGCCGACATCGGCGGCATCCCCGAGCTCGTCGGCCCCGGCGACCGGACCCTGCTGTTCCCCTCCGGCGACGCGGGCGCGTTGGCCCGGTGCCTCGAGCGGTTCGCACGCGCACCCTCGTCCTTCGTCGACGCCAGCGGCACCGGGCTCGTGAGCTGGGCCGACCACCTCGACGGGGTCCTCGACGCGTACCACGACGCGATGGCCGCCCATCCGCACCGCGCGCTGGCGGGTCAACGGTGACCGAGCCGACGCTGCGCGTCGCGGTCCTCGCCGACACCGTGACCGGGGGCGGCGGCATGGCCCGCTACACCCGCGAGATCGTCCGCGCCCTGGCCCGGCGGCACGACGTGGAGCTGGTCGTCGTCGCTCCGAGCGACGCCGGCCTGGTCCTCGACGGTCTGGGGCTCGGCGACCGGGTGGTCGCCACGGTCCCGATCCGCGGCGGCACCCGCGTCGGCCGGGGACTGTGGGAGCGCTACTCGCTCGGACACCGGCTCGAGCGCGACGACGTCGACGTCGTGCACGGGACGAAGCACCTGCTGCCGAGGACCCGGCTCCCGACCGTCCTCACGGTCCACGACCTGTTCCCGCTCACCTGGCCCCAGCAGTTCGGCCCGGTGAAGCGGGCCCTGCTCCCGCGCCAGTACCTCGCCTCGCTGCGCGAGGCCGACGCGCTCGTGACCGTGAGCGAGGCGGTACGCGACCGGCTGGCCGCGCTCGAGCCCGAGCTGGCCGCGAAGGCGGTCGCGGCGCCGAACGGCCTGACCCGTCACCTCTTCCATGTCGACGCGGTGCCCGTGCCCGGACTCGTCGATCGGCCGTTCGCGCTCATCGTCGGCGATCTCTCGCCCCGCAAGAACGCCCAGTTCCTCTTCGACCTCTGGCCCGAGATCCACCGCGCCACCGGGCTCGTGCTGGCGGCGGTCGGACCCGACGGCTGGCGGAGCCGGACCAGCCGACGGCGCCTGGCTGCCCTCGTGGCGGAAGGGCTGGCGGCTCGGCCCGGACTGGTCAGCGACGGCGAGCTGCGCTGGTGCTACGAGCACGCGCGCGTGGTGCTGCTCCCGACCGTCGAAGAGGGCTTCGGCCTCCCGGTGCTCGAGGCCGCGGCCTTCAACGTGCCGGTGGTCGCGAACCCCGACCCGGCGCTCGTCGAGGCCGGGCGAGGCTGGCCGACCTTCGTCGAGCTCGCCGATCGGGCCGGCTGGGTCCGCGCCGTCGCGGCGGCCGCGGCCATGCGTCCGGAGCCGAACGACCTGGCGCGGTCCGCACCCACCTGGGACGACCACGCGAGCGCGCTCGTGGACGCGTACCAACGGGTGAGCACCGACCGGTCGTCCGTCGCCGCGTAGTCAGCGGCACGCCCACTCGCGCATGGTGGCGGGAACCGCGTCCGTCGGCCAGTACGCTCGCCGAGCGTGGCCGCGGTGTTAGCGATCCGCAACGCCCCGGGACGTCTCGCCCTGTTCGCGGCCGCGCTGGCGGCCGCGTGCGCCGCGGCCGTGGCCGGCCAAGGCCTGTGGCTGCTCGCGGTGCTCGCGATCGTGCCGGTCGCGTTGGCGATCTACTTCCGACCGCAACGCGGCATCCTCCTCGTCGCCGCGCTCGCGCCCTTCAACGGCTTGCTGCTGATCGTCCAGGTGCCCGGGTTCGCGAGGGGATGGAAGGAGGCGCTCGTCGGCGCCTCGCTGGCGGCCACGTTCGTGTGCCCGCGGTCGGCCCGCGGGGCGCGAGGTCGGAGCCTGCCCCGATGGCTGCCGGCGCTCGCCGGCCTCGTGGTCGTCGCCCTGCTGTCAGCGGTGTCCATCGGAGGGGACCAGGCGCTGCTCGGGCTGAAGGTCAACCTCTACTACGTGCTCGTCGCGGTCGCGGTGTGGCGCGCCCCGCTCGACCAGCGAGAGCGCGACCGGCTCGTCACGATCCTGATGGCGACCGGCTTCGTGTGCTCGGTGATCGGCCTGGCCCAGCAGGCCCTCGGCGACGTCCGCCTCAACGACCTCGGCTACCAGTACAACAGCACGATCCGGTTCTCCGGTGACTTCCTGCGCTCCTTCTCGACGTTCGACCAGCCGTTCCCCTTCGCCCTCTTCGTGATGGTCACGCTCCTCGTGGGCATCCCCGTCGCGCTCGAAGACCCGACCCGCGTCCGCAACCGTGTCTTCCTGCTCGCCACGCCGATCTACCTGCTCGGGATCCTCTCCGCCCTCGTGCGTGCCGCCTGGCTCGGGCTGGCGGTGGGCCTGCTGTACCTGGCCTTTCGGCGCTACCGGGCGCTGCTGTGGTTCATCCCCCTCGCCGTGGTCGCCTTCCTGCTCGTGGCCGGGCCCGTCTCCTCCACGCTGCTGTCCTCGACGAGCCTCCAAGCTCGGACCCAGGGCTGGCAGGGCGCGATCCAGCAGGTCGAGGCCCACCCGCTCGGCGTGGGGATCGGCTCGGCCGGCGCGGTCGCCGAGCGGCTGGCCGGGGCCGCCAGCAAGTCCGCCTACCAGCCGGACAACTACTACTTCAAGACCGTCTACGAGCTGGGCGTGCTCGGGCTCTGGATGCTCGTCCTGCTCCTGATCGGGATCTTCCGGGCCGTGCACGTCGGCGCCGCCCGGGCCCGGGCGCCCGACCGGGCGCTGCTGGACGGGATCGCCGCGGTGGTGCTGGCGTCGATGGTGGCGAGCCTCGTCGACTCCTACTTCGAGATCTTCCCGCTCGACCTGACGTTCTGGCTGCTGATCGGTCTCGCCGCCGCGATGGTGGCCCGCACCCGCGGGTCCGGCACCGAGCTCGTCGCGGCCGCGTCGCCGACCTCGGCACCGGCCCCCGTCGACGCGGGGGCGCCGCTGTCCCCGACGTGACGGCGACCGGCCGGCACCCCCTCGATCCCGCGTCGGCCCGCGGCGGGAGTCCCGTCGCCACGACCTGAGGAGCTCCACGATGCTCGCGGCGCGCCGCCACGTCCTCTTCAACCCCGGCCCGGTCAACCTCGACGACTCGATCAAGGACAACCTGTTCAACGTCGAGCTGTGCCATCGGGAGCCGCGATTCGACCAGCTCGCGGCCAGCATCCGCGCTCGCCTGCTCGCCGCGGTCGGCTTCCCGGCCGCCGACTTCGCGCTCAGCCTCATGCACGGCTCGGGGACGCTCGCGGTCGACGCCGCGCTGGTGTCGCTGGTCCGGGGGCGGGTGCTCGTCGTGAACAACGGGCTCTACTGCGATCGCATCCTCGAGACCCTGTCCCGCGTCGGCGCGGCGGAGCCCGTGGACCACCCCGTCGGCCTCGGGGCTCCCGTCGACCTCGACCGTCTCGACGCCGCGCTCGACGAGACCGAGCCCGCATGGGTGGCGGTGGTCCACCACGAGACCACGACCGGGCTGCTGAACCCGCTCACGGACATCGCCGCCCGGTGCCGGCGTGCCGGCGCCCGGCTCTTCGTCGACGCCGTCAGCTCGCTCGGCGCCCACGCCATCGACCCGCGCGCGGACGTCGTGTGCTTCAACAGCAGCAAGTGCCTCGAGTCGCTCCCCGGCATCGCTGGGGTCCTCTGGCGGTCCGGGCTCGAGCTCCATCGGACCGTCCCGGTCCTGGACGTCGGGTCCTACGCGCACGGGATGGCGAGCACCCCCAACGTGCAGGCGTACGTGGCCCTCGACGTCGCCCTCGACCTCCTCGGTTCCGAGGACCGCCCGGCCCGGTACGAGCGGCTCGCCCGGCACGTCTGGCGACGGGGGAGCGAGCGGTTCGAGCCGCTCCTCGACGAGCGGCACCGGTCGCACGTGCTCACGTCGTTCCGACTCGGTGGCCGCACGATCGATGAGCTCTTCACCCGGGCCTACGAGCACGACATGGTGATCTACCCCGGCCAGGCCCAGCTGCGCGACGAGATCTTCCGCGTCGCCAACATGGGTGCCCTGATGAGCGAGGCGACGATCGACGAGCTGTTCGAGGTGCTCGCGCCGTAGCCGGGCGCCCTCACGGCGACGGCGGCGCTCGCCTCACGGCCGCGAGCGGCCGCCCCGACTGCTGGCGGCCTCACCGAGGACCTGGACCAGCGCCGCGGTGGTCCGGTCGATGTCGTACCGAGCCTGGGCCCGCTCCCGCCCGCGTGCGCCCATCGCCGCCGCGGCGGGCCCGTCGTCGAGGAGGCGCCCGATCGCGGCGAGGAGGGCCTCGTCGTCGTCGTCGTCGACGAGCAGCCCGGTCACCCCGTCCTCGACCATCTCCGGCACCGCCCCGACGCGCAGCGCCACGACCGGCGTCGCCGCCGCCATCGCCTCGAGCACCGCGTTCGGGGCCTGGTCGATGGGGCTCGGGAACACGAAGGCGCGGGTGCCTCGCAGCAACGTCGTCAGCCGGGCGTCCCCCGGCGTGAAGTCTCGGAACACCCGGACGCCCGGCAGTCGGGGCACCGGGTCGGTGGTGACCAGGTTCAGGAGACACCGCGCTGAGAGGTGGCGCTGGTGCAGCTCGACGAGGCGCCAGCCGCCCTTCCGCTCGAGCTGGTGGCCGACGAACGTGATCGCGGGCAGCGCCTCGGGCGGCGGCGCCGGTGGGAGCGGGTCCGGCACCGGGACGCCGAAGGGGAGCAGGCGGAGCTTGTCGTCGGGCACGGCGTACGTGCCGCGCAGCGACCGGCCCACCCACGCGCTGTTGGCGACGATGAGCGTCGCGGCCTCGTACACGCGGCGCTCGAACCACTGGGTCAGCGGCAGCACCCGTGGCGTCCACCGGGTCGGGCTCCGATGGGCCAGCCGGTACGCGTTCAAGGCGTTCGTCGAATCGAGCGACACGACGGTCGCCGTGCCTCGCAGCTGGTCGGCGCTGAGCAGCGCGGCGTTCTGGGTGTAGACGTGCACGACGTCGAAGGCGCCGGCCCGGCTCGCCAGGCGCCGACGGACCGTGGCGCTCAGCGCCAGCTGGGCCCGCAGCGGCTGCAGGTCGAGGTCGCGCCGCGCCAAGCCGGGCACGCTGGCCCCGAGGAATCGACGCGCCAGACCCGGCGGCGGCACGTGCAGGAACGAGGGCTCGACCTCGGGATGGCGACGAAGCGACCGCTCGAGGTTCAGATGGACCGTCGCGTGCCCGCCGATGTTCTCGTTCACGAACAGCACCCGCAACACGCCGTCGGCCGCCACCATCGCGCCAACGGTAGAGGCTGCGCGGTCGGGTCGAGCCGAACGTGGAGCTGGCGTCGCCGTCGCCGAACCCGAATCGCGATCACCACCCACGCCGACGAGCAGCGGCAGCGGTGGGCCTGGTCACGGCCGGTTGGGCCGCTGCCGCCCCGCGCTGTGTCGCGGCGAGCACCGGCCGCGCCGCCCGACGGCCGCTCGGCCCTCGGGCCGCCGGGGCGGGACCGCATGCGGCCTCGAGCCGGGCCCCCAAAACCGGCTCCGGCGGGGCGGTCTGAGGCCGTTGCGGAACGGACCTCAAGCAGGGCGTCGACCACGCCGAACTCACAGCGAGATATGGAGACTGGCGGGTCCGGGAGCCGGATCGTCGCGCCCCGATCACCTCGGGGCGGGCCGTCCCCGGGGGCAGCCGGGGTCGAGCCCGCGGTCGGGTGGCGAGGGAACGCCCGCGGTGGCCCGGTGTCACCGCGGCCGACTGGCGCGCGCGCGTGGCGATGGCGATGACGGCGTCGCTGACCCAGACCGACCGGGGGCAGGTCGAGCCGCGGCCCGTCCACGGTCACGGCCTCATGGCGAACACCGGCGCGCTGTTCCTGAGCCGCATCATCATCGCCGCGCTCGGGTGGGCCGGGACGATCATCATCATCCGGAGCCTCTCCCACACCGCGTGGGGTGAGTACGCCTTCGTCTTCAGCTTCCTGTCGATGCTCGCCATCGTGTCGAACATCGTCAACAGCCGCGTGGCCCTGCACGGCATCCTCGGCGAGGACAGCGAGCGATTTGCCGGCACGTACGTGTTGCTGCGCGGCGCGCTGGGTCTGCTCGCGTACGTCCTGGCGTTGGGGTTCGCGGTCGTGGCCGGCTACTCCTCGACGGTCGTCGCGGCGACGGCGGTCGGAGGCATCACCGTGCTCGTGGCGACGCCTTCGGTCGGGCTCGACGCCATCTTCACGGTGTACATGCGCATGGACCGCGTGGCCGTGGCGGCAGTCCTCGGCCAGGTCGTCCAGTTCCTCCTCACGGGCGCGCTGGCGCTCCTCGGCGGCACGGTCGTGCTGTTCACGATCCCGGCCGTCGTCTTCGAGGTGGTCGCGATCCTCTGGAAGCTGCGCGGTCTCCGTGGGCTCCAGCGGGTGCGGTACGTGCCGGACGTGCGGCGATGGGGCAAGCTGCTCAAGGCCTCGATCCCGATCGCGATCGGCGCCGGCGCCGCGACCTTCTACTACAGCCTCGACTCGGTCATGCTGTCGAAGCTCGACACCTTCCGCGCCGTCGGCACGTACGGCATCGCCTACAAGTTCGCCGGCATCGTCGGGTTCCTCCCCTGGGTCCTCTGCGGGGTCCTCCTCGGCCTCCTGGTGCGCGCCTGGCCGAACCATCCGGACGAGTTCTTCCACGCGCTGCGCCGCGCCACCGCGGCGCTGTTCGTCATCTCCCTGCTGATCGTGATCGAGTTCGTGCTGTTCGCTGGACCCGCGATCCGCCTGCTCTACGGCGCCAACTACGCCGCCGCGGCTGGGGCCACGCGACTCGTGATCGGCGGCGAGTGCCTCGGCTTCTTCACGACCCTCGGCGTCACCGTCTTCGCCGCGGTCGAGCGGAACCGCTTCTACCCCGTCGCGGCCGTCGCCGGGCTGCTGGTGAACTTCGCGCTGAACCTCGTCGTGATCCCTCGGTACTCGTACCACGGCGCGGCGTGGGTCACGCTCGGCACCGAGCTGCTCGTCGCCACCATCATCTGGGTGCCGCTGCTGCGGCTCCTCGGTCGCAGCCCGCTCGCGGGCTCGGTGCTCCGAAAGGCCGCCGCGATCGTCGCGGTCACGCTGGCGGTCGGCTACGAAGCGAACCGCGTCGTCTGGTGGCCGGCCACCGCGGTCCTCATCGCGGTGGTCTTCGTCGTCGGCCTCCACCTGGCGCGGGTCCCGGGCGAGGGTGGGCTCATCGCCCTGTTCCGGGACGACGAACCGGGGCCCGTGGGTCCCGCCGGCGATCCGGAGGTCGGCGCCCCGGCCCCGTCCGACCGGGCCGGCGACCGGCGGCCGGAGGCAGCGAGCACCGGGGCGGCGCGCCCGCGCTCCCGGGGCCTCGCCACGGTCCGCCGGGACGTCGGGCGCGGGACCGGCGCGCTCGCGGCCGCCCGCCTGCTCGTCGGGGGCTGCGTCCGGGCTCGGGGCGCGGTGGTGCTCGGCTACCACGACGTGCACGACGACCCCGAGCACGTCACCGACCTCCTCGCCGCCCCGGCCCGCTTTCGCGCTGACCTGCTTCACGCCGAGGCCTGGGGCCTTCGGATCGTCGGCCTCGGCGAGCTGTGCGATCGGGCCGAGGCCGGCGCGCCGCTCGACGGCCTCGCGGCGGTGTCGTTCGACGACGGCCTGCGGGGCGTCACCGACCACGCGGTGCCGATCCTGCTCGAGCTCGACCTCGCGGCCACGGTCTTCGCCGTGTCCGGGGCCTCCGGCACCGCGCCGGGGTGGTGGCAGGGGGCCGGGCCGGTCATGACCGACCGGGAGCTCGTCGAGCTGGCGGCCAGCGGCGTCACGATCGGCTCGCACAGCGTGACGCACGTCGACCTGCCGAGCCTCGACGACGCCACGCTGGCGCACGAGCTCGCCGACTCTCGGGCCCGGCTCGAGGACCTCGTCCAAGCGCCCGTCGACCTGCTCGCCTACCCGTACGGCCATCACGACGCCCGGGTGCGCCGCGCCGCCCGCGACGCCGGCTACCGCGCCGCGTTCACGTTCCTGAACGGACGGTGGACCGGCGACGTCGACCGGTTCCAGATCCCGCGGCTGACCATGAGCGGCCAGTCGACGCGCCGCCTCGCGTACCAGCTGGCCCGACCGGCCTCGTCGTGGCCCGACCACCAGCTCGACGCCGTGACCCGCGACGCGCCCGCGCCCGTGACCACCTCCGGACCGTCGAGCGAGCCCGCCGCAGTCCACGGTCCGCCACCAGCCGAGCCCTAGGATTCGCCGCCACATGGACCTCATCGAGCACTTCCGCGTCATTGGCCACAACTGGTGGCGGATCTTGCTCGTGTCGGCCGTCGTGGCCGGAGCCGCCTACGCCTGGAGCTCGCAGAAGGCGAGCGTGTACCAGGCGAACGCGTTCCTGAACGTCACCGCCGGTGGTTCGCAGAACGGCACCGTCTCGGCGAAGGACCAGACCCCGTTCCTCGCCTCGACGTACGCGCAGCTCGCCACGACGAAGCCGGTGCTGGCGCGAGCGGCGCAGCGGAGCGGCCTCGCGATCAGCGAGAAGACGGCCGAATCGCGGGTCAGCGCGTCGGCGTCGAACGGGCTCGGGTTCGTGACGATCACCGCGAAGGGACCGCATCCGGAGGACGCCAGCCGCCTCGCCAACGCGGTCGCGCAGTCGCTGATCGTCGCCGTGAACGCCCAGCAGGACCAGGCGATCCGGGAGGACCTGGCGCCGGTCAACCAGCAGATCCAGGGCCTGCAGTCCCAGCTCAACGTGCTCGCTGCCGACGCGTCCCAGCGCAGCGACCTCCAGGCCCGCTACACCGCGCTGCTGCAAGCCGCGGTGGCTCGGCAGACGGCACCCCGGGACCGCGTCGACGTGGTGTCTCCGGCGGCGGCGCCGAGCGGCCGGATCTCGCCGAAGCCGATCACGAACTCGGTGCTGGCGTTCGTGATCGCGATCATCATCACGGCCGAGCTCAGCGTGGCCCTGCGGGCGTGGGGGGACCGGTTCTCGGCCGCCGAAGACCCGGAGGAGGTGGCCCGCTTCGTCGGGCTCCCGCTGCTGGCGGCGGTGCCGGCCGGGTCCGAGCACGAGTTCATCGAGGCCTTCCGGACCCTCCGCACCAACCTCTTGGTGCTGCCGCGCGCCGACCGGCCGCGCTCGGTGGCCATCGTCAGCGAGAACGCCAACGCCGGCAAGTCGCTTGTCTGCATCAACCTGGCGCGCTCGGCGGTGGGGCTCGAGAACCAGGTCGTGCTCATCGACGCCGACATGCGCCGCCCCTCGCTGCATCACCAGCTGCACGTGCCGCTCCAGCCGGGTCTCAGCGAGGTCCTGAACGGGCGCGACGTCGACGCCGCGCTGCACGAGGTCGGCGCCACCCCGGACCTGCGCGTCCTGCCGAGCGGTTCACCGTCGAAGGACCCGGCCGGCGTGCTGAGCGGCCGCAGCTTCGGCCGGCTGGTCCAAGCCTTCGCCGGTCCCCGACAGCTCGTCGTGGTCGACACGCCCCCGGCCCGGCTCTTCGCCGACGCCCTCAACGTCTCGGCGCAATGCGACGCCACCGTGTTCGTGGTCGACGTGAAGACGAGTCGGCGTCGCAGCGTCCGCCGCTCGATCGACTCCTTCCAACGGTCGGGCGCCACGGTGGTCGGCGTGGTGGTGAACCGGGTCGCGGCCCGCCCGGCCGACCACTACTACGAGTACGCCCGCTGATCCACCGCCCGCTACGGGTGGATGTCGCTGGTGAAGGTCGCCATCGCCGGCTTCGGGCTGCCGTCGTTGTGGAGGAGCCCGAAGTTGTCCTCGCGGTTGGTGAGGTCGGTGCCCTGGTCGCGGAGCCCGTAGTAGAAGAACGGCCCGGTGAACGAGGCCCAGTTGCTCCACCCCTGGAGGTACTCGGTCACGAACTGCGCCTGCGTCGCCTCGCTGACCGCGTTGGCGGAGGTGCCGGTCCAGGCGCCGGCCTCGGTCCCCCACACGAGCTTGCCGGCGTCACCGTTGTTGACCATGACGTTGTGGACATCGACGGTCTGCTGGAAGGCGTTCCAGGACGCGACGGTGGACGGCCCGTACGGCATGCCGGTGTAGGGGTGGTGCGCGACGGCGTCGAAGGCGCCGCCGCCGCCGTCGGCGTAGATCGCCTGCAGCCAGGCCGCCGGCGCGTCGGCGCCGTCCATCGGGCTCGTCCCGCCGGTCATCACGGTGGCGCCGGGATCCACGGCCTTGATCGCCGCGTCGGCGCGGCGCAGGAGCACGGTGTAGGCGGCGGGGTCCGGGCTCGGCTGCCAGAACGCCGGGTTGTTCGGCTCGTTCCAGATCTCGTAGGCCTGGACGCCCTGCGCCCCGTAGCGCTGGGCGGCGGCCCGGGCGTACGCGGCGAAGTCATCGGGGTTGGTCGGCGGGTTCTTGTCGGTCGTGCCGCCCGGGCGGGCCCACGCCGGCGTGTAGGCCAGCGTGGCCAGCACCTTCAGGCCCCGGGCCCGGGCCGCCGCCACGCCGCGGTCCAGCACGGCCCAGTTCCAGGCGTTGGGGCCGTTGCCCTGCACGGCGCTCCAGTCGAAGTCGAACCGAACCCAGGTCGCCCCGGTGGCGCGGATGGCGTCGAAGTCGGCCGCCAGCTGGGCGTCGCTCTCCCAGAGCGGGTTGTAGGCCTCGGCCAGCCCGACCCGACTCCCGGCGATCACGCCGCCCGACGCGCTCGTCGGCGGCGGGGGAGCGGGGGCGGGCGGCGGGCCCGGGGCGGGCCCGAACGGCCCGCAGGCGCCGAGCAGGAGGGCGCCGGCCACGGGAGCGACCGCGAGCCAGACCCGTCGACGTCGGCCCGACCGTGCCCGCCTCCGCCAAACCGCCACAAATAGTGATGTCGGGCCCCCCGGCAGCCACCTTGAGTGACATTCGGGGCCGGCGCCGCCGGAGCCGGCCTCGGCCGGTGGCGGGCCGGGGCGCGGAGCGGGCTCCGTACACTCCGCCCATCCGCGTCCTCGTCCTCTGCACCGCCAACGTCTGTCGGTCCCCGATGGCCGCCGGCCTCCTCGCCCAGCGGCTCGAGGAGCGCGGCGTCGACGTCGAGGTGGCGTCGGCCGGCCGCCTCCCCGGGGGGCGCCCGTCGACCCCCGAGAACGTGGCGGTCATGCGCCGGCGCGGCGTCGACCTCGCCGGCCACCGCAGCCGGGCCGCCACGCCCGCCGACGTTCGGGACGCGGACCTTGTCCTCGGGATGGCCCGCGAGCACGTGCGGGACGCCGTCACCCTGGCCCCGGAGTCGCTGCCCCGGGCGTTCACGCTCAAAGAGCTGGTCCGCCGGGGCGAGGCGATCGGGCCGCGCCGGGCCACCGAGCCCCTCGACGGCTGGCTGGCCCGGGCCGCGGCCGGTCGCCGCGCTGCGGACCTGCTCGGGTCGTCGGCCGACGACGACGTGCCCGACCCGATCGGCGCGCCGATCGCCCGCTACGAGAGCGTGGCGGCCGAGGTGACGGCGCTCGTGACGCGCGCCGTCGAGCTGGCGTGGCCCGAGTCCCCGCGGGGGCCGGGCGGCCGCGACGACGCGATGGGTCCGAGCGACCGGGCCGGCCGCCCCGACGGCCGTTGACGCGCCGGGGTCGTGCCCGGTCCGGCACCCGGGCGCAGCGAGGGCCCGCCAGTACGCTGGACGCCGTGCCCAGCCGGTCCCGAGCCCTCGAGGCAACCGATCCGGCAATCGCCGACGTCATCGCCCGGGAGCTCGAGCGTCAGAACACGACGATCCAGCTCATCGCGTCCGAGAACTTCGCGTCCCCCGCGGTGCTCGCCGCCCAAGGCTCGGTGCTGACCAACAAGTACTCGGAGGGGTACCCGGGCAAGCGCTACTACGGCGGCAACGCCGTCGTCGACGAGGCCGAGCAGCTGGCGCGGACCCGGGCGTGCGACCTCTTCGGCGCCGAGCACGCCAACGTCCAGCCCCACGCGGGCGCGAACGCCAACCTCGCCGCCTACCTCGCCCTGCTCGACCCCGGCGACGTCGTGATGGGGATGCGCCTCGACCAGGGCGGCCATCTCACCCACGGCTCCCCGGTCAACTTCAGCGGTCGCCTCTACCGCTTCGTCGCCTACGGGGTGGACGACACCACCGAGACGATCGACTACGAGGCCGTGGCGGCGCTCGCTCGGGCCGAGCGCCCGAAGCTGCTGGTGGCGGGGGCCACCGCGTACCCGAGGCTCATCGACTTCGACGCCTTCCGGGCCATCGCCGACGACGTCGGGGCGTTGCTGCTCGTCGACGCCGCCCACATCGCGGGGCTCATCGCCGGCGGCGTCCACCCGTCGCCCGTCCCGGTCGCCGACGTGGTGACCTTCACCACCCACAAGACCCTCCGGGGACCGCGCGCCGGCGGGATCCTCTGCAAGGAGCGGTACGCCGCCGCGATCGACAAGGCCGTGTTTCCCGGGCTCCAGGGCGGGCCGCTCATGCACGTCATCGCGGCGAAGGCGGTCGCCTTCCACGAGGCCGCCCAGCCCGCGTTCCGCGACTACGCGGCCCAGATCGTCCGCAACGCCCAGGCCCTGGCCGACGCGCTCGCCGACGAGGGCTTCCGGATCGTGTCGGGCGGGACCGAGAACCACCTGCTGCTCGTCGACCTCCGGCCCTTCGGCGTCACCGGGAAGGTGGCCCAGGAGGCGCTCGACGCCGCGGGGATCACGTGCAACAAGAACGCCATCCCCAACGACCCCGAGAAGCCGTTCGTGACGAGCGGGCTCCGGCTCGGGACCGCCGCGAGCACGACGGCGGGGATGGGGGAGCCGGAGATGGGCGAGGTCGCCACGCTGATCGCCCGCGTGCTGCGGTCCGTCGGCGACGAGCAGGTGTCGGCCGAGGTGCGCGAGGCCAGCAACCGGCTCTGCTCGAAGTTCACGCCGTACCCCGATCTGGGCTGAGCCCTCGTGCTCGGCTACTCGATCGTCGGGGCGGTTGGGGCCAGCACCACCTTCATCCTGGCCTTCCTGATGCGGTGGCTGGCACCACGGATCGGGGCCATGGCGACGCCGGGCACCCGCAGCGTGCACGCCGAACCGATCCCGTCGCTGGGCGGCGCCGCGATGTTCGGCGGGTTCCTCGCCGCGATGGCGGTCGCCTCGCAGCTCAACCAGTTCCAAGGGATGTTCGCCGACTCGTCCGAGCCCCTCGGCATCCTGCTCGGTGCCGGGGTGATGTTCCTCGTCGGCGCGGTCGACGACCTGCGGGAGGTCTCCCCACCGGCGAAGGTCGCCGGCCAGATCCTGAGCGCCAGCCTCCTGTCGCTCTTCGGCGTGACGATGCTGTACTTCCGCGTCCCCTTCGCCAGTTACCAGTACATCGTCCTGTCCCCGGACCTGGCGCCGCTCGTCACCGTCGTCGCGGTCGTGCTGCTCGCCAACGCGCTGAACCTCATCGACGGCCTCGACGGGCTCGCGGCCGGGATCGTGCTGATCGCCGGGACGGCGATGTTCCTGTACGCCGACCGCCTCTTCAAGGCGGGGCTGCTCGAGGGCTCGAACATCGGCCCGCTCATCGCCGTCATCGCGGTGGCCGTCTGCGCCGGGTTCCTGCCCCACAACTTCAACCCCGCCCGCATCTTCATGGGCGACGCGGGCGCCATGTTCCTCGGGCTGCTGATGGCGGTGACCACGATCACGATCGGGGGCCGCACCGCCGACGAGTTCAGCGGTCAGACCTACTTCTTCTTCGCGCCCCTCCTCATCCCGATCGTGATCCTGGCCGTCCCGGTGGTGGACACGGCGTTCTCGTTCGTCCGGCGGGCGGCCGCTCGCCGTCGGGTCTTCGTCGCCGACCGGGAGCACCTCCACCACCGGCTCATGCGCCTCGGCCACGGGCCCCGTCGCTCGGTGGTCATCCTGTGGCTCTGGACCGCGCTGCTCTCGGCGGTGGCCCTGATCCCCACCTACACGAACCGCGGCAACGCCCTCGTGCCCCTCGCCCTGGCCGGTCTGGCGCTCCTCCTCTTCACCTACTTCCATCCCGGTCTCCGCAGCGCCCGACCGGAGCCCCCCGAGGACGTCATCGACCTGGAGGAGCGGCGGCGGGCCGCCGGCCAGGCCCAGTAGGGCCACGGAGTTGACCGGCCCGGGGCCGTCCGGTACTTTGAGAAAGAATTCACAAGCGCCCGGTTCTCGAGCCGGGCCCGGGTCCGTAGAGGGAGCCACCCGAGGTGGACCGACGGCACCGGCCGCCGCCGTGGCAGAGCGGGTTCGGCGACGGCTTGGCCCAGGCGATCGAGATGATCGGACCACCGGTGCTGCTGGGCGCCCTCGGCTGGTTCCTCGACGGGCGGCTCGGAACTGGGCCAGGCTTCCTGGTCGGCCTGGCCGCCTTCGGGGTGATCGGGGTGTTCGTGAAGAACTACTACGAGTTCCAGGCGCGGGCGGCGCGCCACGACGAAGGAAAGCCGTGGGCGCGACGCCAGCCGTAGAGGTGGCCTACGAGGCCGGGATCGCCCGGGACCTGGCCCGGCGGGCGGCCCTCGTCACGCCGATCGTCCTCGTCGGGACCGGCCTGGCCTGGGGGCTCGGCGGGGCGGTCAGCGCCGCCGTCGGCCTGGCGCTGGTGGCGGCCAACTTCCTCGCCTCGGCCCGGGTCATCGCCGGCGCGGCCCGGCGCTCGCAGTCGGCGGTGCTCGGCACGGTGCTCGGGGGCTACGTCCTCCGCCTGGGCCTGATCCTCGGGGTCGTCCTCGCCCTCCAGCAGGTGTCCTGGGTGAACATCCCGGTCCTCGTGGTGACGATCGCCGTCTCCCACCTGGTGCTCGTCACATGGGAGCTGCGGTTCGTGAGCTTCTCCCTGGCGACGCCCGGCCTCAAGCCGGCTCGGAAGTAGGGAGGCGACTCGTGTCCGTCCCCGTCCTCGGCGGCTTCAACTTCCCCCCCATCGACGAGCTGTTCCGCTGGAAGTTCTTCCTGTTCAGCAACACGCCGTTCGGGATCAACAAGACGGTCTTGCTCATGCTCGTGTCGAGCATTTCGTTGACCGGCCTGTTCATCGCCGGCACCCGCAAGATGCGCCTCGTGCCGGGAGGCCTGCAGAACCTGTGCGAGATGGGGTGGGACTTCGTCGACCGGGGCATCGTCCGCGACGTCATCGGGCCCGACGCGGCGAGGTGGTCGCCGTTCATGGCCTCGCTCTTCTTCTTCATCCTCTTCTTGAACATCTGGGAGATCATCCCGATCATCCAGTTCCCGCCGACCTCCCGGATGGCGGTCCCCTTCTACCTCGCCCTCCAGTCGTACATCATCATGATCGTCGTCGGCGTGGCGGTGCAGGGCCCGTGGCGCTACTTCAAGGGCTCGATCGTCCCGCCCGGCGTCCCGAAGGCGATGCTCGTCCTGGTCGTGCCGATCGAGTTCATCTCCAAGTTCATGGTTCGGCCGTTCTCGCTGAGCGTCCGACTCCTTGCCAACATGATGGCGGGTCACATCCTGTTGACGGCGGTGGCGCTGCTGGCGGCGGCGACGTGGACCACGAGCATCCCTGAGGCGCCGCTGCTCCCGTTCCTCGTCGCCCTCGACATCGCCGTCATCCTCTTCGAGATCCTGGTGGTCGTCCTCCAGGCGTACATCTTCACGATCCTCACGGCCGTCTACGTGGGCGAGTCCCTTCACCCCGAGCACTAGGAGACAGAGAGCATGCGACTGTTGATCCTCGCCGCGCAGCAGCCCGGTGAGCTCAAATCCGGCCTCCAGTCCATCGGCGCTGGCATCGCGTACGGTGCCGCCGCCATCGGACCCGGCATCGGCATCGGCTACGTCGTCGGGTCGGCCATCCAGGCCATGGCCCGTCAGCCCGAGATGCAGGGGCCGATCCGCACCACCATGTTCCTGGGCGTCGCCTTCGCCGAGGCGCTGGCGCTGTTCGGCTTCGTCCTCTTCTTCCTCGCCAAGAGCGGCTAGGAGGCGATCGTGCACCCGCTCGTACTCGCTGCGAATGTCACGGCCAAGAATCCGATCATCCCCGACGCCAAGGAGATCATCTGGACGGTCATCGCGTTCGCTTTCGTCCTCGTCATCCTGTCCAAGTTCGCATTCCCGGCGGTGCGGAAGGGCCTGCAGGCCCGGGAGGACCGCATCCGGTCCGACCTCGAGCGAGCGGAGCGGGCCCGGACCGAGGCCGAGCAGACGCTCGAGCAGTACCACCGGCAGCTGGCCGACGCCCGCTCGGAGGCGACCCGCATCATCGAGCAGGGCCGCCAGGCCGCGGAGGAGGTCCGCCGGGACCTGATCGCGCGCGCGGAGCGGGACGCCGCCGAGCTGCGGGGCCGGGCCCAGGAGGATTCCCGACTGGCCGGCGAGCGGGCCCTCACCGAGCTGCGGTCGGAGGTCGCATCGCTCTCCGTGGACCTGGCGGAGAAGATCGTGGAGCGCAACCTCGACCACGACACGCAGCTGCAGCTCATCGAGCAGTACATCAACTCGGTCGGCAACGGCAACGGATCTCGGCGTCGCCGATGACTCGCGACCGGGACCGGATCGAGGCGTACGCGCACGCCATGCTCGACGTCGCCCGCGGCGAGGGCCCATTGGCGGACATCGAGGACGACCTGTTCCGGTTCGCCCGCACCTTCGAGAGCTCCGACGATCTGCGCGTCGCCCTCACGGACCCGGGGCTCCCGGTCGAGCGTCGCTTCTCGGTCGTCGACGACCTCATGGAGGGCAAAGCGCTCGCGGCCAGCGTGGCCCTGACCGCGCTCGTGATCACCGGTGGTCACGCCGCCGACCTGCCCGCGATCGTCGACCGGTTCGTCGAGCTCGCCGCCGCCGAGCGCGAGCGCGAGGTCGCGGAGGTGCGCACGGTGGTCCCCCTCAACGCTGAGCAGCAGCGCCGGCTGGCCGTCGCGCTCGGTCGAGCCACCGGCAAGCAGGTCGACGTGAAGGTCGTCATCGACCCGAGCGTGCTCGGGGGGATCGTCGCTCGGGTCGGTGACGTCGTGATCGACGGCAGCGTCCGTCACCGGCTGGAACAGCTGAAGGAGCAGCTCTGATGGCGGAGTTGACCATCAACGCCGAGGAGATCGCCGCCGCGCTGCGCGAGCACGTCGCGTCGTTCTCGCCTGGGGTCACGAAGGCCCAGGTCGGTCGCGTGCTCGAGGTCGGGGACGGAATCGCACGGGTCGCCGGCCTCCCCGAGACGGCCGTCAACGAGCTGCTCGAGTTCGGCGGCGGCACCCTCGGGCTCGCCCTGAACCTCGACGAGGACTCGATCGGCGCCGTCGTGCTCGGGGAAGGCGACGAGGTCGAAGAGGGCCACACGGTGCAGGCGACGGGCCGGATCCTCTCGGTCCCGGTGGGGGACGCGCTGCTCGGGCGGGTCGTGAACCCGCTCGGCCAGCCCGTCGACGGGAAGGGGCCGGTGACGACGGAGACCTTCCGGCGCCTGGAGGTCCAGGCGCCCGGGATCGTCCACCGGCGCCCGGTGCACGAGCCGCTGCAGACCGGCATCAAGGCCATCGACGCCATGACGCCGATCGGGCGCGGTCAGCGCGAGCTCATCATCGGCGACCGCAAGACCGGGAAGACCACGGTCGCCGTCGACACCATCCTCAACCAGCGCGGCACCGGCGTGAAGTGCATCTACGTCGCGGTGGGCCAGAAGGGCTCCTCGGTGGCCCAGACCGTCGCCACCCTCGAATCGCACGGCGCGATGGAGTACACGGTCGTGGTCAACGCCCCCGCGGCGGAGCAGGCGGTGTTCAAGTACCTGGCGCCGTACTCCGGCTGCGCCATGGGCATGCACTGGATGGAGCACGGCGAGGCGGCACTCATCGTCTACGACGACCTCTCGAAGCAGGCCGAGTCGTACCGGCAGGTGTCACTGCTGCTCCGGCGGCCACCCGGCCGCGAGGCGTACCCGGGCGACGTCTTCTACCTGCACAGCCGGCTCCTCGAGCGAGCGGCGAAGCTGAACGACCAGGAAGGTGGCGGGTCGCTCACGGCGCTGCCGATCATCGAGACGAAGGCCGGTGACGTCTCCGCGTACATCCCGACCAACGTGATCTCG
Organism: Acidimicrobiia bacterium; assembly: GCA_035948415.1. Taxonomy (NCBI): domain Bacteria; kingdom Bacillati; phylum Actinomycetota; class Acidimicrobiia; species Acidimicrobiia bacterium. The sequence continues at coordinate 20,289 of DASZJD010000068.1, forward strand.
ATCACCGACGGGCAGATCTACCTGGTCGACGACCTGTTCAAGTCCGGCGTCCGGCCGGCCATCGACGTCGGCATCTCGGTGTCGCGGGTCGGCGGCGCCGCCCAGATCAAGGCCATGAAGAGCGTCTCTGGCACCCTGAAGATCGACCTGGCCCAGTTCCGTGACCTCGAGGCCTTCGCGACCTTCGGCTCGGAGCTCGATGCGGTGTCGCGGGCGCAGCTCGACCGGGGCGAGCGCCTCGTCGAGCTGCTCAAGCAGCCGCTGAACTCCCCGATGCCGGTCGAGGAGCAGGTCATCGTCATCTACGCGGGCACGAACGGCCTCGTCGACGACCTCCCCGTCGAGGACATCCGGCGCTTCGAGCGAGACCTGCTCGACTGGTTCCGGGCCCGTCACGGCGGCGTGCTCACGGAGATCCGCAGCACCGGCGCGCTCCCGGACGACGGCGCCATCCGCGCTGCCATCGAGGACTTCCGGGCCGACTTCCTCGCCACCACCCCCGCTGGGCGGCCCGGGTCGGACGCCGAGCCGGCGGCGTCGGACGCCGAGGCTCCTGGCGAGCCCGAATCGGACAAGACCCTCCAGACCGAGTAGCAGGACCGTGACGGACAGAGCACCGCGAGGCCAGCGGCCGCGACCGCCCGGGTGGCAGGCGTAGATGGCGGGTGGCCAGGAGCGCATCCTTCGCCGGCGGATCCGCAGCATCCAGTCCACGAAGAAGATCACTCGAGCCTTCGAGCTGATCGCCGCCAGCCGCATCGTCCGCGCCCAGGCGCGGGTGCACGCCGCCGTCCCCTACTCGGACACGATCACCCAGGTGGTGCACGACCTGGCCTCGGCCGGCGCCGCCGTCGAGAGCCCCCTCCTCACCCCACGACCCGAGCTCCGCAAGGTCGCCCACGTGGTGATCACCGCCGACCGGGGCCTTTGCGGCGCCTACAACTCGAACATCACCCGTGCCGCCGAGGGCACGCTGCGCGAGCACGCCACCGCCGGACATGACTACGGACTCATCCTCGTCGGACGCAAGGCGGAGAGCTACTTCCGGTTCCGGAACTTCCGCATCGACGCCACCTTCACCGGCTTCTCCGACCAGCCCAGCTACGAGGACGCTCGCACCGTCGCGCGCGCCGTCGAGGGACCGTTCCTCGCCGGCGAGTACGACCTGGTCGAGGTCATCTACACGAGGTTCGTGTCGGTGGGCAGCCAGGAGGTGCTGGTCCGGCCGCTGATGCCCCTCGAAGAGGAGGTCCTCGCCGGCGGCGTCGAGCCCCCGACGCCCGAGCACGTGAGCCCGGCGTACGAGTTCGAGCCGTCCCCCGAGACCATCCTCGAGCGGCTGCTGCCTCGCTACGTCGAGGCGCGCATCTACGCCGCGCTGCTGAACTCGGCCGCGTCCGAGCACGCGGCTCGGCAGCGGGCCATGAAGGCCGCGACGGACAACGCCGACGACCTCATGGTGAGCCTCACCCGGGTCATGAACCGGGCCCGACAGGACGCCATCACGACCGAGATCATGGACGTCGTCGGCGGCGCCGAGGCCCTGCGCCAACCCCAGGTCGAGCCCGAGCCGGAGCCCGACCGCATGCTCGTCCACGACTGACCGCCAAGGAGCGTCATGACCACGACCGCGGAGCCGGACACCAAGCTGAAGGAGGGTCGCGTCGTCGCGATCGCGGGCCCGGTCGTCGACGTCGAGTTCCCGGCCGACGCGATACCCGAGATCAACACCGCCGTGGAGATGGACATCGAGCTCGAGGGCGAGACCATCACCGTCGTCGCCGAGGTCGCCCAGCAGCTCGGCGAATCACGCGTGCGGGCCATCTGCATGAAGCCGACCGACGGCCTGAAGCGCGGCACCCTCGTCCGGAACACCGGCCGTGGCATCACCATGCCGGTCGGCGAGGGCGTGCTCGGCCACGTCTTCAACGTCATCGGGGAGCCGCTCGACACGACCGCCGACCAGCTCACCGGCATCGAGGACCGGTGGGAGATCCGACGCGAGGCCCCGCCGTTCGACCAGCTCGAGCCGCGCTCGGTCCTGTTCGAGACCGGCATCAAGGTCGTCGACCTGCTCGAGCCCTACGTGCAGGGCGGCAAGATCGGGCTCTTTGGCGGCGCCGGGGTCGGCAAGACCGTCATCATCCTGGAGATGATCAACCGGGTCGCCACCCAGCACGGCGGCGTGTCCGTCTTCGCCGGTGTCGGCGAGCGGACCCGCGAGGGCACCGACCTGTGGCTCGAGATGCAGGAGTCGGGGGTCATCGACAAGGCCGCGCTCGTCTACGGCCAGATGGACGAGCCCCCGGGCGTGCGGCTCCGGGTGGCGCTGTCGGCGCTCACGGTCGCCGAGTACTTCCGCGACGTCAAGAACCAGGACGTGCTGCTGTTCATCGACAACATCTTCCGGTTCGTGCAGGCCGGCTCCGAGGTCTCGACGCTGCTGGGGCGCATGCCCTCGGCGGTCGGGTACCAGCCGACGCTCGCCGACGAGATGGGGGAGCTGCAGGAGCGGATCACGTCCACGAAGGGCCACTCGATCACCTCCCTGCAGGCCGTGTACGTCCCTGCCGACGACTACACCGACCCAGCGCCGTTCACGACCTTCACCCACCTCGACGCGACGACGGAGCTCAGCCGACAGATCGCCGCGCTGGGGATCTACCCGGCGGTGGACCCGCTGTCGTCGACGTCGAACATCCTGACGCCGGAGATCGTCGGTGACCGCCACTACGCGGTGGCGCTGCGGGTGCAGGAGATCCTCCAGCGGTACAAGGAGCTGCAGGACATCATCGCCATCCTCGGCATCGACGAGCTCTCGGAGGAGGACAAGCTCACCGTGTCCCGGGCCCGGAAGATCCAACGGTTCCTGTCGCAGCCGTTCTTTGTGGGCGAGGTGTTCACCGGCCTCAAGGGCATCTACGTCCCGATCGAGGAGACGGTCGAGAGCTTCGAGGCGGTGGCCAAGGGCGAGCTCGACGAGGTGCCCGAGCAGGCGTTCTTCAACGTGGGTGGCGTCGAGACCGTGCTCGCGAAGGCCAAGACCCTCCAGGAGACCTAGCCGGTGGCGGACGCCAACCCGACCCTGGACGTGCAGGTCGTCTCGCCCGAGCGGGTGCTGTACGAGGGCCAGGCCGAGATGCTGGTGTGCCGCACCTCCGACGGCGAGATCGCGTTCCTGCCCGGGCACGTCCCGTTCCTCGGGGCGCTCGGGGTGGCGAAGGTCCGCGCCCTGCTCCCGGGCGGCGGTGAGCAGGCCGTGGCCGTGCACGGCGGGTTCGTGGAGGTGAGCCACGACCGCGTGATCGTGCTGTCGGACGTCGCCGAGCTTCCCGAGCAGATCGACGTCGGCCGGGCCCAGGCGGCCCGGACCCGCGCCGAGGCCGAGCTCACCGCGAACGAGGAGGACGAGGAGGCCGCGGCCGCGCTCGCCCGCGCCGAGCTCCGCCTCGACGTCGCGGGCGCCGCCACGCCGTAGGGCGACACCCGCGTCCGTGGCCAGCCGACGTCGCCGCCGGGACGCGGCCCGAGCGCGGCTGGCGCTGGTCGCCGCGCTCGTCTCGATGGTCGCCACGGCCGTTCCCGCGATCGGCGCCGCGGCGGCCTCGGCCGATCCGGGACCGTACGCCCGGCTCGGGGCCTGGGTCTCGGTCTTCGACTACGTCCCGTCCTTCCTCCACCAGCCGGGGCCCCCACCAGTCGTGCCCGCGACCGTCGACGACCTCGCCGCCCTCGGCGCCCGGACGCTGTACCTGCAGGCCGCGATCGACGACCCCCGCGCGCCCGACCTCGTCGTCGACCCCGGGCTCGTCTCGGCGATGCTGCGGCGGGCCCACGCCCGGGGCCTCCGCGTCGTCGCGTGGTACTACCCGCAGCTGGTCGACCCGGCGCGCGACCAGGCCCGCCTTGAGGCGCTGCTCCGGTTCCGCGCCGCCGGGCAGCGGTTCGACGGCCTGGCCCTCGACATCGAATCGCAGCAGGTCCCCGACGTCACCGACCGCAACGGCCGGCTCGTCGCGCTCGTCCGCCACCTCCGGTCGGTCGCCGGCTCGCTCCCGATCGGCGCCATCGTCTACCCGGCGGCGCTGCTCGAGGTGGTGAACCCGAGGTTGTGGCCCGCGTTCCCGTACCGGGCGCTCGCGTCCTCGGTCGACGTGTGGCTCCCGATGACGTACTGGAGCTTCCGGGCCGGCTCGTACCGCGACGCCTTCGTGTACACCGACGACAGCATCCGGCGGCTGCGCCGCGACCTCCACGACGAGCGGGCGCTCGTGGCGCCGATCGGCGGCCTCGCCGACAGCTCGACGACGGCCGACTACGAGGGCTTCGCGCGGGCGGCGCGCGCCGACCGGGCCGTCGGCCGCTCGGTCTTCGACGTCACCGCGACCTCGACGGCGGCCTGGGAGTACCTCCGCCGCCCCTGACCGCCACCGGCGCGGTCAGTACTGCAGGGACGAGTACCGCAGCAGCTTGTGCCAGGTGTGGTTGGCCTGGATCCGGCGGATCGTGCCGCTCTTGGCCCGCATCACGAGCGACTCGGTGGTCGCCCCGTCGCCGCGGTAGCGCACCCCCCGGAGCAGGTCGCCGTCGGTGAGGCCGGTGGCGGCGAAGAACACGTCGTCGCCGCCGACGAGGTCGTCGGTGCTGAGCACGCGCTCGAGGTCGTAGCCCTGGTCGAGCGCGGCCCGGCGCTCGTCGTCGTTGCGGGGGTAGAGGCGGCCGTGGATGGCGCCGCCGAGCGCCTTGAGCGCGCAGGCCGCGATCACGCCCTCGGGGGTGCCGCCGATCCCAAAGAGGATGTCGTAGCCGCTGTCGGGCCAGCCCGTGGCGAGGGCGCCCATCACGTCCCCGTCGGGGATGAGCCGGATCCGGGCGCCGGCCTCCCGGCACTGGCGGATCAGGTCGGCGTGCCGGTCACGGTCCAGGATGACCGCGGTCACGTCCTTCACCTGCTCGCCGCGGGCCTTCGCGACCGCCTCGAGGTTCGCGACCACCGGGGCGTCCAAGTCGATGAGGTCGACCGCCTCGGGCCCGACGGCGATCTTCTCCATGTACACGCACGGGCCGGGGTTGAACATCGTGCCCCGCTGGGCCAGCGCGATGACGGAGATGGCGTGGTTCCGGCCGAGCGAGGTGAGCGTGGTCCCGTCGATCGGGTCGACGGCGATGTCGGTGGCGGGGCCGCCGGCGCCGATCGCCTCCCCGTTGAAGAGCATCGGCGCCTCGTCCTTCTCGCCCTCGCCGATGACCACGATCCCGTCCATCGGGACGCTGTTGAGCACCAGGCGCATGGCGTCGACCGCGGCCCGGTCGGCGGCCTCCTTGTCGCCCCGCCCGACCCACCGGCCGGCGGCCAGCGCCGCCGCCTCGGTCACCCGGGCCAGGTCCATGGCCAGGTTGCGGTCGGGGGCCTCGCGCTGTTCCATCGGCCGTCCTCGGGCTCGGGGTCGCGGGCCCCGAGGGTAACCCGGCCGCCGCCGCCCGACCCCGGCCGGGCGCCGTGGGCCCGGGCTACGTTCGGGCGTGGCGAGCGAGCCCCGGGTGGCGGCGGTGACCGGGGCGGCGTCGGGGATCGGACGAGCCACCACGTCGCGGCTGCGCGCCGACGGCTGGTCGGTCGTGGCCGCCGACGCCGACGCCGAGGGCCTCGCGACGCTCGCCGACGAGGGCGTCGTCGCGGTGCCGGCCGACGTGGCCACCGAGGCCGGCAACGCCGAGATCGTGGACACGGCCCGCGGCCGCTTCGGTCGCCTCGACGGGCTGGTCCTGAACGCCGGCGTGGCGAGCACGGGGTCGATCGACACCCAGTCGGTCGAGGAGTTCGACCGCATCCTCGCGGTGAACCTCCGCGGCGTCATGCTCGGCCTGCGCGCCGCGGTGCCGGCGCTGCGGGCGGCCGGCGGGGGCGGCGTCGTGGTGACCGCGTCGGTCTCGGGCCTGTTCGGCGACGCGGGGCTGTGCGCCTACAACGCCTCGAAGGGCGGGGTCGTGAACCTCGTGCGCGGCGCCGCGATCGACCTCGGCCCCGACCGCATCCGCGTGAACGCGGTGTGTCCGGGCGGGATCCGCGGCACGGGCATGACGACCCCGCTGGAGCGGCACGCCCCCGCCCTCTACGAGGAGATGCGCAGCCACGTGCCGCTCGGCCGCTTCGGCGAGCCGGGCGAGGTGGCGACGGTGATCGCGTTCCTGCTGAGCGAGGCCGCCGCGTTCGTGACCGGCGTGGCCCTGCCCGTCGACGGCGGGGTGACGGCCGGCACCGGCCAGTTTCGGGCGACGTTCCCCGGCGCCCCGACCTGATCGCGTCGCCCGGGCCCGGGTCGAGCGGCCCGGTCAGCCCTGGAGGTCTCGCAGCAGGGCGGCGGTGTCGAAGTAGTCCCGCCAGCGCCGCACCTTGCCGTCCTGCACCTCGAAGTACCCGGCGACCCGCGCCTCGACCTGCTTGCCGCCCGGCAGGAAGAACCGGTCCACGCGCTCGTTCATGACCGTGTCGCCGCGCTCGAGCTGCGCGAGCACCTCCCAGGCGACGCGCTCGGCGCCGGACAGGAACGGGCCGAGGAGGGCGCGCACCTCGTCGTGGCCGGTGCAGACGCCCATGCCGACGTTCTCGTACTCGATGTCGTCGGTCATGACCGCGAGCACGGCCTCGATATCCCGAGCCTCGTTGGCCTGGATCAGCTCGGTGACGACGGCTCCGGCGCTCATGGCGTTCCTCCCGCGGCGCGCGTTCGGGTCGCGGCGGACCGTAGCAGCCGGGGCGAGCCGATACCGTGGGGGCGATGAGCACCGCGCGCGAGCGCTGGCAGGCGGCGTTCGACGCGGCCCCGTCACGCGACGCCGACTTCGAGACGCTCTCGGGCGTCCCCGTCGAGCCGGTGTACGGGCCCGACGAGGATCGACCGGGCCTCTACCCGTACACGCGCGGCCCCTACGCGTCCATGTACCGCTCGAAGCTGTGGACGATGCGGATGTTCGCGGGCTTCGGCATCGCCCCCGACACGAACCGTCGATTCCACGAGCTGCTCGCCGCCGGCGGGGACGGCCTGTCCACCGCGTTCGACCTCCCGACCCTCATGGGGCGCGACTCCGACGACCCGCTCGCGGTCGGCGAGGTCGGCAAGTGCGGCGTGGCCGTCGACTCGCTCGCCGACGCGCGCGACCTCTACGCCGGGATCGACCTGCGCCGGGTCACGACGTCGATGACGATCAACGCGCCCGCTCCGGTGCTGCTCGCCATGTACGTGGCGACCGCCGAGGCCTCGGGCGCCCGGCGCGCCGAGCTCGGCGGCACCCTGCAGAACGACATCCTGAAGGAGTACCAGGCCCAGAAGGAGTTCGTGTTCCCGCCACGGCCGTCGATGCGGCTGGTCAGCGACACCATCCGGTTCTGCGCGGCTGAGATGCCGCGGTTCCACCCGGTGTCGATCTCCGGGTATCACATCCGCGAGGCCGGATCGACGGCCGCCGAGGAGCTGGCGTTCACGCTCGCCAACGGCTTCGCGTACGTCGAGCTGGTTGCCGCCGCCGGGCTCCCGGTCGACGAGTTCGCGCCGCGGCTGTCCTTCTTCTTCAACGCCCACGTGGACTTCTTCGAGGAGATCGCCAAGTACCGAGCCGCCCGCCGCCTCTGGGCGCGCTGGATGCGAGACCGCTACCACGCCGAGCTCGAGCGCTCGACCCAGCTCCGGTTCCACGCCCAGACCGCCGGGGTGTCCCTCACGGCCCAGCAGCCCGAGGTGAACCTGGTCCGCACCGCACTGGAGGCCCTCGCCGCGGTGCTCGGCGGGACCCAGAGCCTCCACACCAACGCCATGGACGAGACCCTGGCCCTCCCGACCGAGCGGGCGGCCCGGCTGGCCCTCCGCACCCAGCAGGTCCTCGCCTTCGAGAGCCGGGTGCCGAACGTCGCCGACCCGCTCGGGGGGTCGTGGTACGTGGAGGCGCTCACCGACGAGCTCGAGCGGCGGGCCGAGGCGACGTTCGCGACCCTCGTTTCCCTCGGCGACGGGTCGATGCTCGACGGGGTGCTCCGGGCGGTCGAGACGGGATGGTTCCAGCGCGCCATCGCCGACTCGGCCTACGAGCTCGAGCGCAAGCGCAACGACGGCCGGCACGCCGTCGTCGGGGTCACCGACTTCCTCGAGGGCAGCGACGAGCCGCCGCCAGAGCTGCTCCGCATCGGGCCCGAGGTCGAGGAGCAGCAGCTGAAGCGGCTGGCGGCGATGAAGGCCGAGCGGGTCGACGAGCGGGTCGAGGCGGCGCTGACGCGCGTGCGAGGCGACGCGGCCGAGCCGTCGACGAACCTCCTCCCGGCGCTGCTCGACGCCGTGCGCGCCGACGCGACGGTCGGCGAGATCATGGGTGCCCTCGCCGACGTGTTCGGTCGGTACACCGAAACCCCCGTAATCTGACGCCAGGAGGAGCGCCCGGCCGCCGGCGGAGCCGCCCGGCCGCCACCCGACGATGCCCACGATCCGTCGACCCGAGCCCGAGCGGCGCCGCCCGGCCCGCGTCGACGCGGGCTGACCGGTGGACCCCCGCCTGCTCGCGCACGCGCGTGCCGCCGTCGGGTTCATGCCCGAGGCGGAGGGGCTGGCGCTGCACGAGGCGGCGCTCACCGCGGCGGCGGTCGGCCCGCTGCTCGAGATCGGGACGTACTGCGGGAAGTCGGCGATCTACCTCGGCGCGGCGGCGCGCCAGCGGGGGACCGTGGTCTTCACCGTCGACCACCACCGCGGCTCCGAGGAGCACCAGCCCGGGTGGGTGTGGCACGACGAGCGCCTGGTCGACCCCGAGACCGGCCGGCTCGACACCCTGCCGTGGTTCCGCCGCACCATCGCCGCCGCCGAGCTCGAGGACGTCGTCGTCGCGGTCGTCGGCGACTCGCCGACCGTCGCCCGGCACTGGGCGACGCCGCTGGGCCTCGTCTTCATCGACGGCGGCCACGCCTTCGACGTCGCGCTCGGCGACTACGAGGGCTGGGCCCGACACGTCCGCCCGGGCGGCCTCCTCGTGTTCCACGACGTGTTCGAGGACCCGGCCGACGGCGGTCAGGCCCCGTTCGAGGTGTGGCGGCGGGCGGTGGCCGGCGGGTTCGAGCCCGTGTCGACCACCGGGTCGCTGCGGGTGCTGCGCGCCGGCGTCAGTCCCGCCCCTGGGGGCGGGTCGCGAGCTCGCGCTCGATCTCGGCGCCGGCCTCGATGAGCTCCTCGGGGGTCAGGCCGACCGGGAGCCCCTCGCCGCGGAACAGCCCCGCGGTGGCACCGGTGCCCCCGAGCGCGTTGGCGGCGAGCACGACCGCGGCCGAGTTCCAGGTCGGCTGCTCGACCGGGAACAGCTCGCCCGGCCCGGCGAACCGCTCCCCGTCGAAGTTGGCGCCGGTCCAGTAGCCGCCGCCGTCGGCGCGCAGGAACTGCACCCAGGCGAACAGCTCGCGGGCCTGGTCGTCGAGGCCGACGGCGTCGAGCGCCATGACGAGCTCGCAGGTCTCGGCGGCGGTGACCCAGGGGCGGTCGGACACGCACCGCACCCCGCGGCCCTCCACGACGAAGCGCTCCCAGAACGCGGCGACACGCGCGTGGGCGGCGTGGCCGCGGAGCACCCCCCCGAGGATCGGGTAGTACCAGTCCATCGCCCAGCGGGCCTTGTCGAGGAACGCGTCGGGCCGGTGGGCGACGGCGATGGCGAGGGAGCCCAGCGACAGCTCCCAGTCCGGGCGCTCGTGGCCGAGCCGCTCGGCGATGGCGATCGCGCTGCGCAGGCTGGCGTGGATGCTCGACGACCCGGTGAGGAGCGCACCGTCGCCGGGGTCGTCGCCGCGCCAGGCGATCTCGCCGGTCTCGGCCTGGAGCGAGAGCGCGAAGTCGACGGCCCGCTCCACGACGGCCCAGAACTCCTCGAGGAAGGCGGTGTCCCCGGTCGACAGGTAGTGGTGCCACACGCCGTTGGCGGCGTAGCAGGTGACGTTGGTGTCGAGCGCCGGGTCCTTGACCGCGCGCCCGACGTAGTAGGCGTGCCAGCAGCCGTCCGGGCGCTGCATCGAGCGGAGCCAGTCGTAGGCCCGCTCGGCGTCGGCGTGGCGGCCGCCCACGTCGAGGGCCATGGCCGCCTCGACGAGGTTCCACGGGTCGGTGTGGTCGCCGGCGCTCCACGGGATGTTGCCGTCCGGCAGCTGCGTGGCGGCGATGGCGTCGACCGTGGCCCGGAGGTCCTCGGCGCTGACGATGCCGTCGACCGCGGGGAGGGGCGTGCGGCGGCTCACGCGCGCACCCGCTGCGCGTAGACGACGAGGCTCTTGCCGAGCACCGGGTTCAAGGCCCGCTCGAGCGCGGCGAGGCCGGGGGCGCGGCCCTCGATCTGGCGGACCAGCAGCCGGTGGTACTGCCGGACGGCCCAGGGGCGGTCGACGCGGTCGAAGGCGCCCAGCGCGCACTGCAGCCACCAGTACGGCGAGTGGAGGGCGTGGGCGTGATGCGAGCCGCGTAGCCAGCAGCCGGCGGCCTCGAGCTTGGCCTCGAGGTCGCGCTGCCGGTAGATACGGACGTGGCCGCCGGGGGTGTCGTGGTAGCGGTGGTCGAGGGCCCAGCACACGCGCTCCGGCCACCGGGTCGGGACCGTGACCGCGATCCGCCCGCCCGGGCGGAGCACCCGGACCAGCTCGGCGATGGCACCGGCGTCGTCCCAGACGTGCTCGAGGACCTCGGAGGCGATGACGGTGTCGAAGGCCGCGTCCGGCGCCGCCAGCGCCAGCGCGTCGGCGTTCACGGCCCCACCCGGCGCGCCGTCGGGCAGCTCGCCGGCGGCGAGCATCCCCCCGACGACGGCGAGGACGTCCTTGAGCTCGCCGTCGGACCGGTCGAGGGCGACGACGGTCGCGCCTCGACGCCAGGCCTCGAAGGCGTGGCGCCCTCCGCCGCACCCGAGGTCCAGGACCCGGGCCCCGGGCCCGACCCCGAGCCGCTCGAAGTCGACGGTCAGCACCCCGCGCCGCCGGCGGGCCCGTCGAGGAGGGCCCGGTAGTGGTCGGCGGTCGCCTCGGCGGTGCGTCGCCACGTGAACCGCTCGAGCACGCGGGCTCGCCCGGCGGCCCCGATCCGGTCCCGGAGGGCGGCGTCGTCGAGGGCGCGGACGAGCGCCGCCGCGAGGGCCGACGGGTCGCGGGGCCGGACGAGCAGCCCCGTCTCCCCGTGCTGTCCGATCACCTCCCGCACCGCGCCGCCGGTGGTGCCCACCACCGGCACGCCGCAAGCCATGGCCTCGACCGCCGGCAGCGAGAAGCCCTCGTAGAGCGAGGGCACGCACGCCACCTCGGCCTCGGCGTACCGGTCCACGATGGCCTGGGTCGTCACGCCGCTCACGAACTCGACCACCCCGGTGAGGCCGAGCTGCTCGACGCGACGCGGGATCGAGCTCTTCGGCTTCGGGCGGCCGATGACCACCAGGTGCGCGTCCTCGCGCTCGGTGCGCACCTTGGCCAGGGCCTCGAGCAGGTACACGAGGCCCTTCATGGGGACGTCGGCGCTGGCCGTGGTCATGATGCGACCGCGGACCCGGCGGGGGGCCGGGGCGGGCCGGAACACGCTCGGGTCGACGCCGACCGGCACGACGTGGAGCCGGTCCGCGGCCACGTGCATCTGCTCCACGATGTCGCGCCGGGACGACTCCGAGACCGTGAGCAGGCGGGGGATGCGCCGGGCGACGGCCATCTGCATGTCGAGGAACCCGTACCAGCGGCGCAGCGTGAGGCGCCGCCACGGGCCGGGGGCGTGCGCAAGGTCCAGGTCGCGGTCGACGGTGATCGGGTGGTGGAGCGTGGCGAGCACGGGCCAGCCGTCCCGCTCCATCATCGTGACGAGGCCCGAGCCCAGGCACTGGTTGTCGTGCACGAGGTCGAAGTCGCGTCGGCGGCGGGCGAGCAGGCGGCGGGCGCGCAAGCTGAACGTGTACGGCTCGGGGAACCCGGCCCCGCACATGATGGCGAACTCCCGCAGGTCGACCGACGTGCGCAGCTCGAACGGCCAGGGGACCCGGAACGGGTTCTCGGGTCGGTAGAGGTCGAGGCTCGGGACCCGGACCAGGCGGCCTGGGTCGGCCAGCTCCGGGTACGGCGGGCCCGAGAAGACCGTGACGTCGTGGCCGAGGTCGGTGAGCTCGCGCACCAGCTCCCGGGTGTAGACACCCTGGCCGCCGCAGTGGGGGTTGCCGCGGTACACGAGGTACGCGACGCGCAGACGCTCGGGGGCCGACATGAGGCCGAGAGCCTAGTGGGCCCGCCCCGAGGCGCTGATTGTGCTGCGGCGTGGACCCGCGGCATCGTGACACCGGTGCAGGAGCCGCACGTGACCCGCGCCCGCGGGCGATGAGCCCGACCGGCGAGCCGGCCCGGGCGTTCCAAGGGCCCCGGCGGGGCGCGGACCGGGCCGTGCTCCTGGCGCACGGCGCCGGATCGGACCACCGCGCCGCCGCCCTCGTCGCCGTCGCCGACGCGCTCGCGGCGGCGGGGATCCCGTCGCTGCGGTTCGACTACCCGTACAAGGCCGCGGGGCGACGGGCGCCCGACCGGCTGCCGGTCCTCGCCGCCGCCACCCGCGACGCGGCCCGGGCCCTCGCCCGCCGGCTCGACCTGCCGCCCGAGCGCGTCGTCCTCGGCGGACGCTCGATGGGCGGCCGGGTCGGGTCCCTCGTCGCCGCCGACCCCGACGACCCCGTGCCCGCCCTCGGCCTGCTGCTCCTCGGGTACCCGCTGCACCCCGCCGGCCGGCCCGATCGCCGCCGGGACGGCCACTTCGGCGCGTTGCGGATGCCGGTCTGCTTCGTGAGCGGAACCCGCGACGCCCTCGCGCCCCGGCCCGAGCTGACCCGAGCCGCCCGCCGGATCGCCGGGCCCGTCACGATCCACTGGCTCGAGTCCGCCGATCACGGCTACCGGCCCCTGAAGGCCAGCGGCCGCTCCGTCGACGACGTGCTCACCGAGGTCGCCGAGACTTCCGTCACATGGGTGCGTTCGCTCCCGGGCCCTCCCGGGGCAGGGAACAAGTCGTGAACGCCTTGTAAAGGCGGGAGAATTGTTCGAGATCGCGCGCGCTCGGCTGCGACACTGGCTCCATGCGGGTCGACCGAACCTTCGCCTTCGTGGACCTGTGCGGCTTCACGCACTTCACGAGCACGCACGGCGACGAGCGCGCCGTGGACGTCCTCACGCGCTTTCGCGCCGCGGTGCGGTCGATCGGGTCCAGCCACGGGGTGCGGGTGGCCAAGTGGCTCGGTGACGGGGCGATGTTCGTCAGCACGAGCCGCGAGCCCCTCATCGAGTCCATCCTCGACCTCGCCGGCCGCGCGCCCGAGACCGGCGTCCGGCTGCCGCTCCGAGCCGGGCTGGCCGGCGGCGCCGTCATCCTCTTCGAGGGGGACGACTACATCGGCGGGCCCGTGAACCTGGCCGCGAGGCTCTGCGACGTCGCGCGGCCCCGGGAGCTGCTCGCCGCCGCCGACCTCGCCGACGCCGTCCCCGCCTGGGCCGACGTCGAGTCCGTCGGGCCCCGCGACATCTCCGGGTTCCCGGTCGCGGTCCACGTCGTGCGCATCGAGCCGGGTGTGGCGGTCCCGGTCGCCGGAGGCCGCGGATAGCCTCACCGGCTGTGCCCGAGCCGAGCTACGAGACGCTCCGGTTCGAGCGTCGAGGCCCGGTCGGGTGGCTGCGGCTCCACCGCCCCGAGAAGCTGAACGCGTTCACGGTGTCGATGTGGCGCGAGCTCGGTGACCTCGGCCGCCGCGTCGGGGCCGACGCCACCCTGCGGGTCGTCGTCGTCGTCGGCGACGGCCGAGCCTTCTCGAGCGGCATCGACACGTCGGTGTTCACCGAGGGGACGGGTCAGTCGGTGCTCGAGGTCGGCGAGGGTGGGCATCCCGACCCGACCGTGGCGGGGATCCTCGCCGTCCAGGACACCTTCACGTGGCTGGCCGAGGCGCCGTACCCGACGATCGCCGCGATCCGCGGGTACGCCCTCGGCGCCGGGCTCCAGCTCGCGCTCGCGTGCGACCTCCGGGTCGTCGCGCACGGCGCCCAGCTTGGCTTGCTCGAGCACCGGTACGGGATCCTCCCGGACCTGGGTGGCACCCAGCGGCTGCCGCGGATCGTCGGCCCGTCGAAGGCGCTGCAGCTGATCGTCACCGCGGCGCGCATCGACA
>DASZJD010000069.1 GCA_035948415.1 Acidimicrobiia bacterium
GCTGTCGACGCACGAGAGCGTCGGCTACCTCCTGCCCGTGGACCTCGTCGCCTCGCTCGTCCGTGACACCGAGCGCGTCGTCGGCGTCAACTGCTCCACCGGCGACATGACCTACCTCGTGCGCCTGATCGAGGCCGTCGACGGGCGAGCCGACGTGCACGTCGGGGGACCCATGCACGCGCTGACCGGGCTGGCGATGGGCGGGCAGGGGTTCCTGAGCTCGGACGCCAACCTCGCCCCCCGGCTGTGCGCCGACGTCATCGAGGCTTGGAAGGCCGGCGATGTCAGGACGCTCGCCGCCAGCTTCCGGAGGCTCCTGCGCCTCTACACGGCGACGCGCGAGCTCGGCGGCGTCACCGCGACGAAGGCCGCGCTCGAGCTGCTCGGCCTCCCGGGCGGTCCGCCGCGCCCACCCCGGCTGCCGGCGAGCGGGGAGACGCTCGCTGGGGTCCAGCGGCGAATCCTGGCCGAGCTCCGACCATCGGACGTCGACGGCTGACCCGAGCGCCGACGCGAGACCGCGACCATCGCGGCGCGCCGCGTGCACTCGACCCCAGCACCGTCACCGCCGCGCCCAGGCTCGGCGCTCGCACCGTGCGGCGCGTCGCCTCGACGCGTAAGATGGAGTGGATGCGTGAGGTTGAGCGCCGGTCCGGCGCGAGCTCCGAGGAGGTGAGGCGGATGCGGCGACGAAGCGACCCCCCGAGTCCCAGCCGCCGACCCGTCCGCTTCGGGCCTCCGCACCGCTAGTCCGGTTCTTCGCGGTCCGCCCGGGCGGCGCGGGTTCTCACCCCGCCAGCGACCCTGGAGGACCCGATGGCACGACGCCCACCTTTCCCCAGCCCGACCGCGCGGCGGCTTCGACGCGACCGCCGCACCCAGCGGCTGCTCGCGAACCGCGCCGTCCGCGACGCCCTCGTCTCCGTCGCCGGTCTCGTCCGCCGCCCCGTCCGGATCAGCGGCGGTGCCGAGGTCGGTCGACTGGCCGACCTCGTGGCTCGATGGGACGGTCAGCCCTACCCGCCGATTACCGGCCTCGTCGTGCGGGTCGCGCGCCGGCTCGCGTTCGTGCCGGCCTCGCAGGTCGCCGACCTCGGACGCCCCGGGATCACGCTCACGTCGGCGCAGTTCAACCTGCGCGACTTCGAGCGCCGCCCCGGCGAGGTGCTGCTCTCCGGCGACGTCCTCGACCACCAGCTCGTCGACGTGGACGGCGTCCGAGTGGTCCGGGCGTCCGACCTCTATCTGGCGCCCGTCTCGGACGGGTGGCGGCTCGTCGGCGTCGACATCGGGTACCAGTCCCTCCTCCGGCGTCTCGGACCCGCTCGGTGGCGGGTGCGTCCCACACCCGACCGGGTCATCGACTGGGCGGCCATCCAGCCGTTCGGCGTCGACCCCGGGCCGCTGCGCCTGCGGCGCGAGAACCAGACCCTGGCGCGCCTACGCCCGAGCGAGCTCGCCGACCTCCTCGAGGAGCTGGGCCGGCCCGAGCGCAACGAGCTGCTCGAGACCCTCGAGCGGAACTCGGCCGCCGACGCGCTCGAGGAGATGGAGCCCGACGAGCTGCGCGCCTTGCTGCGCGACCTGCCGGTCCGCCGCGTCGCCGACCTCCTCGGCGCTATGGAGCCTGACGAGGCGGCCGACGCACTCCGCGACCTCGACGAGGACGAGCTGGAGGAGATCTTCGCCGCGATGGCGCCGGCGGTCGCCACGCAGCTGCGGCCGCTGCTCTCCTACCCCGAGAGCACCGCCGGCGGCCTCATGACGACCCGGCTGCTCGTGGGGCGCTGCGACGAGACCGTCGGCGCGGTCCGAGCCCGTCTGGCTGCCGCCGACGAGCGGCTGGATCTCTCGGCCGTCGTCCTCGTCGACGAAGACAACCGGGTGGTCGACGACATCTCGGTCGTGGACCTGTTCGTCGTCGAGCCCGAACAGCGGCTGGAGGAGCTCGCCTCGGACGCAGAGCCGGTGACCGTGCTGCCCTCGGCTCCGCTGACCGAGGTCATCGACCGGCTGATCGATTCCCGTCAGGCGTCGCTCCTGGTCGTCGACGATGACCGGCATCCGGTCGGCCGAATCATGGCCGACGACGTGATCGACGCCCTCGTCCCGACCCGCGGTCGGTACCGCCTGCATGTCCGCGTCCCATGATCCCGCCGTTCGCCCGCGAGTTGTTGGCGCGCCGCCGCCGCGCCGTCACGGTCTTCGCCGTGCTGGGCCCCGGCGTGATCGCCGCCAACGCGGGCAACGACGCCGGGGGGATCGCGACGTACGCGTCGGCGGGATCCCAGTTCGTCTACCGCACGCTCTTCCTTATGGTGCTCGTGACCGTGGCGCTCGTCGTGGTCCAGGAGATGTCGGCCCGACTCGGCGCGTACTCGGGTGAGGGCCTCGTCTCGCTGATCCGGGAGCAGTTCTCGCTCCGGATCGCGACCGTCGCGGTCGTCTGCCT
Organism: Acidimicrobiia bacterium; assembly: GCA_035948415.1. Taxonomy (NCBI): domain Bacteria; kingdom Bacillati; phylum Actinomycetota; class Acidimicrobiia; species Acidimicrobiia bacterium. The sequence continues at coordinate 2,453 of DASZJD010000069.1, forward strand.
CGTCGTCGCCAACGTCGGGCTGGTCGTCTCGGAGTTCGCCGGCATCGGCGCTGCCTTCGAGCTGTTCGGCGTGTCCCGGTACGTCGCCGTCCCGATCGCGGCGGTGTGCATCTGGTCGGTCGTGGTCCTCGGCACCTACCGGTACGCCGAGCGGGTGTTCCTCCTGCTCTCGGTGGCGTTCCTCGCCTATCCGGTCGCGGTGTTTCTCGGGAAGCCCGACTGGGGCCAGGTCGCCACGAACACGCTGTGGCCGCACTTCACGGGCAGCCACGCCTTCGTCGTCCTCGCCGTGGCCCTCGTCGGGACGACGATCACGCCGTACATGCAGCTCTACCAGGCCGCCGCAGTCGCCGACCGGGGCATCGGCCCGGACGACTACCCACGGGAGCGGCTGGACAGCGTCGGCGGCGCCATCTTCGCCAACGTGATCAGCATGTTCATCATCATCGCGACGGCCGCGGCCATCGGCGGTCACGGCGCGCTCGGGTCGGCGGACGAGGCGGCCCGCGCCCTCGAGCCGGTGGCCGGCGGCGGCGCGACGATCCTGTTCGGCGTCGGCCTCCTCGGCGCGTCCGCCCTCGCCGCCGCCGTGGTGCCCCTCTCGACCGCCTACGGGCTGGCGGAGGCCGTGGGCGCCGAGCGGTCCGTCTCCCGCCGCATCTCCGAGGCGCGCCTGTTCGTGGGGCTGTTCACCGCGCAGGTGGTGCTGGGGGCGGCGGTGGCGCTGATCCCCGGGAACCTCATCACGCTGCTGATCAACACCCAGATCCTGAACGGGTTGATCACGCCGGTGATCCTCGCGTTCATCCTGGTGCTGGCGAACCGACGCTCGGTGCTCGGCGACGCGGTGAACGCCCCGCGCTTCCGCGTGGTCGCGACCGTGTCGGTCGTGGCCGTGAGCGCGCTCGCGCTCTTCGTCGTGGCCCAGACCGTGTTCGGCTGGCTCGGCCTGGCGTGACGGCCGCGGCCCCGGTGCGCGACCCTGAGCCCGTGGCCCGTCGATCCCACCGCTCGATCCGCGCCTGCCGGCGGGCACCGGCGATCGCCGAGCGAGCCCACCCGGGGCGACGCCCGTGAACGCGCCGCGGTTCCCGCGGGCGGCCGTCGCCTCCCCGCACTACCTGGCCTCTGCCACCGGCCTCGCCGTCCTGGCCGGCGGCGGCAACGCGGTCGACGCCGCGGTCGCCGCCAACCTGACGCTCGGCGTCGTCGCCCCGTACCTCTGCGGCTTCGGTGGTGACCTCTTCGCGGTGGTCTGGGACGGCGGGCTCCACGGGTACCTCGGGTCGGGCCGCTCGGCCGCCGAGGCGAGCCTCGACGCGGTCGCGGGGCGGGCGGGCACCTCGCACATGCCCGTCCTCGGGCCGGACTCGGTCACCGTGCCCGGTGGGGTCGCGGGCTGGTTCGACCTCCTCGGCCGGTGGGGCACCCGCGACTTCGGGACGCTCGCCGCCGACGCCGTCGCGTACGCCCACGACGGCTTCCCGGTCACCGCCGCGGCCGCCCCGGTGTTCGCCGAGGCGGCGCGCATGTACCGGCGCGACCCGTGGTTCGAGCGCTGGCAGCGCGTGTACGGGGACGTGACCGCCGGCTCGTGGCTGCGGCAGCCGGCGCTGGCCCGCACGATCGAGCGCATCGCCCAGGACGGCCCGGACGCCTACTACCGCGGTCCGATCGGCGAGGCGATCGTCGCCACCCTCAGCGAGGACGGCGCCGACCTGCGCCAGGGCGACTTCGCCGCGCACGCGGGGGAGTGGGTGCCCCCGCTCCGCGCCGCGTACCGAGACGTCGAGGTCGCCGAGCTCCCGCCCCCGACCCAGGGCGTCACCGCGCTCGAGGCGCTGCGCATCCTCGACGGCGGCCCGCTCCCGGCGCCGGGACCGGCGCGCGAGCACCTCCTCATCGAGGCGCTGAAGCAGGCCCTCGCCGACCGGGACCGGTACGTCACCGAGCCGTCGGCCATGCCGCGACCGGCGACAGAGCTGCTCGCCGAGTCCTTCGTCGCGTCACGGCGGGACGCGCTCCGAGCCGACCGGGCCGTGCGGCCGGGGGTCGGGGTGACCCAGCCCGGTGGCACCGCGTACCTCTGCGCGAGCGACGCCGACGGGCTGCTCGTGAGCCTCATCCAGTCGAACTTCATGTCGTTCGGGTCCGGCATCCACGTCTCCGACTGGGGCATCAACCTCAACAACCGCGGGTTCTCGTTCTCGCTCGACCCGACCCACCCGAACCGCTTCGAGCCCGGCAAGCGCCCCTTGCACACGCTGATCCCGGCCCTCGGCTTCCGCGACGGCCGGCCGTGGCTCGTGTTCGGCAGCATGGGCGGCGACGCCCAGACCGCGGTGCACGTGCAGCTGCTCGCGCACCTCGTCGACGAGGCCGCCGACCCGGCCGACGCGCTGCGCGCGCCCCGGTGGCGGGTCGACCCGGGCCGCTGGGCCGTCCACGCCGAGGACCGCTTCGCGCCCGACGTGCTCGAGGGCCTGCGGTCCCGCGGCCACGAGGTGGTAGAGGCGCCCGCGTACGACGCGCGCATGGGTCACGCGCACGTCATCCGCCTCGAGTCGAGCGGCTACGCCGCCGCGTCCGACCCGCGTTCCGAGGGCGCCGCGCTCGGGCGTTGACGGGTCGGCCGGTCGCGTTCCGGGGCACGGATACGCTGCAGTGATGGACGTGAAGTCGGTCGAGGACGTGCGTGACGCGCTCGCCGCCCACGACTACCTCGCCGACGTGGGACTGGCGACCGCGGTGTTCCTCGCGCTCCGGCTCGAGCGGCCGCTGCTGCTCGAGGGCGAGGCCGGCGTCGGGAAGACCGAGCTGGCGAAGGTGCTGGCGGCCTGGACCGGCGGCGAGCTCGTGCGGCTCCAGTGCTACGAGGGGATCGACGCCGGGCAGGCCGTGTACGAGTGGGACTACTCGCGCCAGCTGCTGCACCTCCGGGCCGCCGAGGCCGGCGGCGGGCCGGTGCGGGAGGACGAGCTCTACTCCGAGCGGTTCCTCGTGCGGCGACCGCTGCTGCGCGCCGTCGCCTCGGAGGGTCCGCAGCCCCCGGTCCTGCTCGTCGACGAGGTCGACCGCGCCGACGACGAGTTCGAGGCCTTCCTGCTCGAGATCCTCGCCGACTACGCGATCACGATCCCCGAGCTCGGCACCTACCGGGCCGAGCGACCGCCGGTCGTCGTCGTCACCTCGAACCGGACGCGCGACGTCCACGACGCGCTGAAGCGCCGCTGTCTCTACCACTGGATCGACCACCCCGACTTCGATCGCGAGCTCGCCATCCTGCGGGTCCGGGCCCCCGGCGTCGGCGAGGCGCTGGCGCGGCAGGTGGCGGCGGCCGTGGAGGCGCTGCGCGACCTCGACCTCTACAAGCCCCCCGGCGTGGCCGAGACCATCGACTGGGCCCAGGCCGTCGCCGCCCTCGGCGCCGCGACGCTCGACGAGGACACGGTCGAGGTCACGCTCGGCACCGTCCTGAAGTACCGGGAGGACCAGCAGCGGGCGCGCGCGCACGGCCTCGGCGCACTCGTCGGCACCGCTCGGGCCCACGATGGCTGACGCCGAGACCGACCGCGTCGTCGTCGCCTTCGCCCGGCTGCTCCGGCGCCTCGGGCTCGAGGTTCCCGTCGGCGCCACCGTGACGCTCGGCCAGGCGTGGGCCGCGGTCGGCCTCGACGCCCCCGACGAGCTGTACTGGGCCGGGCGGGCCGTGCTGGTGCGCCGACGGGAGGACGTGCCGCGCTACGACCGCGGGTTCCGCGCCTTCTGGGGCGCGCCCGCGGAGCGGCCCGAGCCGGAGCCCGCCGTCGCCGCCAGCCTCGGCCTCGACGACGGCGACGGTGGCGGCGACGACACCGGCCCGGACGGGGCGGGCGACCTGGCCCTGCGGGTGCGCTGGAGCCCGGCCGAGGTGCTGCGCACGCGCGACTTCGCCGCCTGCAGCCCCGGCGAGCTCGACGAGGCCCGGCGGCTCATCGCCGACCTGCGCGTCGTCGGCGCCCGCCGCCGCTCCCGCCGACACCGGCCGACTCGGCGCGACCGGGGCCGCCTCGACCTGCGCCGCACGGTGCGTCGAGCCGTGCGGGCGAGCGGCGAGACCGTGAGCCGGGCCTTCCAGGCCCCCAGTGACCGCCCCCGGCGCATCGTGCTGCTCTGCGACGTGAGCGGGTCGATGGAGCCGTACGCCCGGGAGCTGGTGCGGTTCCTCCACACCGCGGTCGTCGGCGGCGCCCGGGTCGAGGCCTTCGCGCTCGGCACCAGGCTCACCCGGCTCACCCGCGAGCTCTCGTCGCGGGACCCCGACCAGGCCCTCGCCGCCGCCGCCCGTCGCGTTACCGACTGGTCGGGGGGCACACGGCTCGGATCGGGCCTGCGGGCCTTCAACGACCGGTGGGGGATCCGAGGCCTGGCCCGGGGCGCCATCATCGTGATCCTGTCCGACGGCTGGGACCGCGGCGACCCGGACGTCCTCGCCACCGAGATGGCGCGGCTCCGGCGGGTGGCGCACCGCGTGGTGTGGGTGAACCCGCTGAAGGCGACGCCCGACTACGCGCCGCTGGCCCGGGGGATGGCGGCCGCGCTCCCGTTCGTGGACGAGTTCGTGACCGGCCACTCCGTCGCGGCCCTCGACGACCTCGTGGCCGTGCTGGCCCGCTGATGCGCGAGCTGCTGGCGGACATCGAGCGGTGGCGGCGCGCGGGCCACCGGGTCGCGGTCGCTCGGGTCGTCGGGCTCGACGGCTCCGGGCCCCGGGACCCCGGCGCCGCGATGGCGGTGAGCGACGGCGGCGAGGTGGCGGGCTCGGTGTCGGGCGGCTGCGTCGAGGGGGCGGTCGTCACCGAGGCCCTGGCGGTGCTGGCCGGCGACCGGCCGCGCGGCGTGGTCTCGTTCGGCTACTCCGACGACGAGGCCTTCGCGGTCGGGCTGACCTGCGGCGGCACCATCCACGTGTTCGTCGAGCCGCTGGACTGGTGACCCCGACCGCCGAGGTTCCCGCCACCCCCGTCTTCGACGCGCTGCGCGACGCGCTCCGGGACGAGCAGCCCGTCGCGCTCGCGACGGTCACCGAGGGCGCCGGCGTCGGCGCCAAGCTCCTCGTCGGTCCCGGGCGGGACCCGCTCGGCACCCTCGGGACCCCCGACCTCGACCGCGTGGTCGCGCGCGACGCGCTGGGCGCGCTCGGCGCCGGGACCACCGTCACCCGCCACTACGGCCGCCGGGGCGAGGCCCGCGAGGCCGACGTGACGGTCTTCATCGAATCCTTCGCCCCGCCGCCCCGGATGGTGATCTTCGGCGCCGTCGACTTCACGGCCGCGCTGGCGCGGGTCGCCAAGCTCCTCGGCTACCACGTCACCGTCTGCGACGCGCGGGCCGCGTTCGCGACCGCGGCCCGGTTCCCGATGGCCGACGAGGTCGTCTGCGAGTGGCCCGACCGGTACCTGGCGCGCCACGGCGGCGACCTCGGGCCCCGCGACGCCGTCTGCGTGCTCACCCACGACGCCAAGTTCGACGTCCCGGCGATCGTCGCCGCCCTCGCCACCGACGTCGGCTACCTCGGGGCCATGGGCAGCCGGCGGACCCACGCCCGGCGGCTCGAACGGCTCCGCGAGGCCGGCGTCGACGACGCCGCGCTCACGCGGCTCCTCGCCCCCATCGGGCTCGACCTCGGCGCGCGCACACCCGAGGAGACGGCCATCGCCGTGTGCGCCGAGATCATCGCCCGGCGCACCGGCCGCCCGGCGCCGTCGCTGCGCGACGCTCAGGGGCCGATCCACTGACCGACGCACCGGGAGGAGGGCGATGGACCTGATGCTGGCCGGTCGACGCGCCGCCGTGGCGGCCGCGTCCCGGGGCCTGGGACGCGCGTGCGCGGCGGCGCTGGCGCGGGAGGGCGCCCGGGTGGCGATCTGCGGCCGGGACGCCGCCGCGGTCGAGGCTGCTGCCCGCGACGACGGCCTCGTCCCGATCGTCGCCGACGTGTCGGACCCGGACGGGGCGAGCGGCTTCGTGCGCGACGCGCGCGCCGCGCTCGGCGGGGTGGACGTGCTGGTGGCGAACGCCGGGGGACCCCGGCCCGGCGGGTTCGCCGACGTGTCCGACCCGGCCGAGTACGCCC
>DASZJD010000070.1 GCA_035948415.1 Acidimicrobiia bacterium
GCTCGGGCCACATCCCGAGACCGGTGTGCCCGTGCGGGTCCTCGACGGCCGGTACGGGCCGTACGTCACCGACGGGCAGCTGAACGCCACGGTTCCCCGTGGCGTCGACCCCGCGTCGGTCGACCTCCAGCAGGCGGTCGAGCTGCTGAGCGAGCGGGCCGCCCGCGGTCCGGCCAAGAAGCCGGCCAAGCGCACCGCGAAGCGGAAGAAGCCGCCGACCACAACGCGTCGCACCGTACGCAAGGGCGCCACCCGCACGTAAGCCCGTCGCTGAGCGTCGCCGAGAGCGAGGACCCCCGCGCCCCGTTTATCCCGCCGCGCCCCGATGAGGCGCCCGCCCCTCTGGCGCGTCTTCGGCACCCGCTCGTACTTCCCGCTGTGGATGGCGCAGGTCATCTCGAGCACCGGCGACTCGATCGGCCTCATCGCGATCCTCGCCATCGCGGCTCGGATCTCGAACAACTCCGGCGCGGCCGTGAGCCTCGTGATGTTCGCCCGCGTCGTGCCCGGTTCTTCCTCGGCACCGTCGGCGGTGTCCTCATCGACCGACTCGACCGCGGCAAGGTGATGGCTGTCTGCGACATCGGCCGAGCGTCGATGCTCCTGGCGCTGTCGTTCGTCGAGAACCTCGCTGGCCTCGTCCTCGTCTCGTTCGCGCTTGAAATCCTCACCCTGCTCTGGGGACCGGCGAAGGATGCGTCCGTGCCCCAGCTCGTGAGGCCGGACCAGCTGCAGTCCGCGAACACGAGTTGCAGGGCCGGACGTTCGCCATCCACTACTCCGTCGTCCGCCTCTGCCTCCTGATCTCGCTCGTGATCTCGCCCGCTGTTCTCCGGCGTCCGGGACGCGGTGACAAATTCGGTCCTCCATCACCTCGCCTTGACCCTCGGGGGAGCCAGCTATCGGTTCCCGGTGTCCGGCTCGCCCTGTGGGGCGGGGGGCTGATCGCCTTCGCCGCCGGCTGGTGGGCACGGCGCTCCATCGGGCACGCTCAGCGGGTGCAGCGATCCGATCACCGCCCAGGGCCGGCCGAGGCGGACGCCCGGTGATGCTCCCGGGCCGCTTCCTGGTCCTCGAGGGCGGGGACGCCACCGGCAAGACCACCCAGGCTGGGCGGCTGGCGGCCCGCCTCCGCGAGCACGGACGCGATGTGCTGCTCACGTTCGAGCCGGGCGGCACCCCGCTCGGCGCCGACCTGCGGCGGCTGCTGCTCGACGGGACCGGGACCGTCGAGCCCGAGGCGGAGGCCCTACTCATGGCGGCCGACCGCGCCCAGCACGTCCTCGAGGTCGTCCGGCCCGCCCTGGCGCGGGGTGACTGGGTGGTGAGCGACCGCTTCGTGCCCTCGTCGCTCGCCTACCAGGGCGTGGGCCGCGGCCTCGGCGTCCCGGCCATCGAGCTCGTGAACGGGATCGCCACCGGCGGCCTCGACCCCGATCTCGTCGTCGTCCTCGACCTGCCGCCCGAGGTGGCGACGGAGCGGTTCGGCGCAGCACGGGACCGGCTCGAGGAGGAGGACGACGCGTTCCGACTCGCCGTCCACGAGGCCTACCGAGACCTTGCTGGGACCCGGGGCTGGGTCCTGCTGGACGCCTCGGGCCCGGTCGAGGAGGTGGCGGACCGAATCTGGGGCGTCGTCACCGAGCGCCTGGGGTGACCGATCCGTGGCGAGCGATCGTCGGCCAGGAACGAGCGGTCGAGCAGCTCCGCCGAGCCGCCACCCGTCCCGGCCACGCGTACCTCATCGCCGGCCCGCGCGGCGCCGGGGCCCCCGCCCTGGCGCGTGCGTTCGCGGCGGCCCTGCTGTCGCCCGACGGCGACGCGAGGACCGTCGACCTCGTCGAGCGTCGGCTCCACCCTGACGTGGTCGAGTTCGAGCCGGAGCGGACCGTGATCACCGTCGACCAGGCCCGGGAGGAGATCATCCCCGAGGCGTGGCGCGCCCCGATCGAGGCCGACCGGAAGGTGGTGATGCTCCTCGAGGCCGAGCGCCTGCAGCCGGAGGCCGCGAACGCGCTCCTCAAGACCTTCGAGGAGCCACCCGAGCGCACGGTGATCGTCCTCGTGAGCGAGGCCGCCGACGAGCTCCTCGACACCGTCCGTTCCCGCTGCCAGCGGATCGACCTCGGCGGTCTCGACGAAGCCACCATCGAGGCGGCGCTCATCGGCGACGGCGCCCAAGCGGACGAGGCGCGGCTGGCGGCCCGGCTCGCGGGCGGACAGCTGGGCCGGGCCCGAGACCTGCTCGGCGACACCCGACCGCTCCGCCGCGCCTTCGTCGAGGCGGCCATGAGCGTCGACGGCACGGGCGCGGCGGCTGGCCGGGCCGCGGCGCAGATGCTCGACGCCGTGCACGGCGCCATCGCCACGGTCAAGACCCGCCACGCCGAGGAGCTGGCGGCCTTCGACGACGAGGCGGCACGGGCGGGGTACGAGGCGCGGGACCTGCGGCGGCTCCGTCGGCGCGTCGAGGACCGACAGCCCGCCCGTGAGCGACTGGCGCGGCGCAAGGCCATCGCGGAGGGCATCGCCGCGCTCGAGACCGTCTACCGCGACGCGCTCGCGGGCGCCCAAGCGCCGCTCCGCAATCTCGACCACGAGCCGCTGACCGCGGACGTGCGGTCCTGCGTCCGCGCGCTCGACGCGTGCCGGCAGGCGCGTGACGCGCTCGAGTTCAACCCGAACGAGGGCTTGCTGCTCGAGCGGCTCGCGCTGCATCTTCCCGGGTCAGCCGGAGTACCGGCTCGGTAGACTCGGCGCTCCCCGCCGGGATAGCTCAGTCGGCAGAGCAGCTCACTCGTAATGAGCAGGCCGGGGGTTCGAGTCCCCCTCCCGGCTCTTGGCCTGCTGACCATTGAGCTTGTGCCGCGCATGCGACGATCCCGCGGCTCGCGTCCCATCGCCCCTCCTACACCGCTTGCCGATACGAGCCAGCCGCCTCGCTCATCGGTATTGGAAGGTTTCACGTGCTTGGCCGCGGTCCGTTCTCGACTGGGGCCGGACCGATCACGATCAGTGGGTTCGCGATCGAGAGACCTGGGGAGACTCGTGACCAGGGGAACAACGTGCCGATTGCCCGGTGCCGCCGGCTGGCAGGCTGGTCAGGTGCGGATCGTGGTCGTCGGCGTCGGTGCCGCGGGTCTGGCCCAGTCGGCATGATCTCGGCTTAGCGCGTGACC
>DASZJD010000071.1 GCA_035948415.1 Acidimicrobiia bacterium
CCTTCGCCGCCGTCATCACCCCCAGCCAAGACCCGTACTCTCTGTTCTTCATGGCCGTCCCCATGTGCCTCTTCTACGAGGCCTGCATCATCCTCGGCCGCATCCTCAAACGATGACCCCCCGCCGCAAAACCAGCTACCGCCCGCCGCGAGCGCGGCGCGAGGTCGTCGTCGCCGCGGCGGCGTCGGCCTCCCTGGTGGCGTTCACCGTGGTGATGGTGTGGGTCCTCGGTCCGCACTCGAGCGGCTCCAGCCCCTCGGTGCCGTCGAGCCCGCCGATCTCGACGCCGTCGTCGGGCTCCTCGACGCCGTCGTCGACGCCGGCGAGCACAAGCCCGAGCAGCACCACAGGCCGGTGACCGAGCGCGCCCAGTTCGAGGCGGCGCTCGGGTTCCCGCTCGACGACTTCCAGCGACGCGCCCTCGACGCCCTCGACGAGGGGCGGTCGGTGCTCGTCGCCGCGCCGACGGGGTCGGGCAAGACCGTCGTGGCCGAGTACGCCGTCGCCCGTGCGCTGGCCGCCGGCGCCAAGGCCTTCTACACCACCCCGCTGAAGGCGCTGTCGAACCAGAAGTTCGCCGACCTGCGCCGCGTGCACGGCGACGCGCGCGTCGGGCTCCTCACCGGCGATAACTCGATCAACGGCGAGGCGCCGGTGGTCGTGATGACGACCGAGGTGCTCCGCAACATGATCTACGCCGCGTCGCCGACGCTCGACGGCCTGCGCTACGTCGTGCTCGACGAGGTGCACTACCTGCAAGACCGGTACCGCGGCGCCGTGTGGGAGGAGGTGATCGTCCACCTCGATCCCACGGTGGACCTCGTCTGCCTCTCGGCGACGGTGTCGAACGCCGAGGAGTTCGCGGACTGGATCGAGACCGTGCGCGGCGCGACGACGGCCGTGATCGAGGACCGGCGGCCGGTGGCCCTCCACCACCGGTACCTGGTGGGGGAGCGAGGCGTCGACGCCCTCCACCTGCTCCCGACGTTCGTCGGCGACGGCGACGACCTCCGCCCGAACCCGGAGGTCGCACGCCTGGACCGCCGCCCGAGCCGAGCCGGGCCGAGAGGGCCGGCGGGGCGGGTCCGGAGCCGGCTCCGAGCGCCCGATCGGGTCGAGACGGTCGAGCTCCTCGCCGAGGAGCGGCTGCTCCCGGCCATCGTCTTCGTGTTCAGCCGGGCCGGCTGCGAGCAGGCGGTCGAGCACGGGCGGGCCGCCGGCCTCCGGCTCACCAGCCGGGACGAGCGGGCCGAGATCCGCCGGCTCGTCGACGCCCACGTGCGCGACCTCGCCGACGAGGACCTCGCCGTCCTCGGGATCGACACCTGGCTCGCCGGCCTCGAGGCCGGGCTCGCCGCGCACCACGCCGGCCTGGTCCCGCCCATGAAGGAGGCGGTGGAGGAGGCCTTCGCGGCCGGGCTCGTGAAGGTCGTGTACGCCACCGAGACCCTCGCGCTCGGGATCAACATGCCGGCCCGGTCGGTCGTCATCGAGCGGCTCACGAAGTTCACCGGCGAGCGCCACGAGTTCCTCACCCCCGGCGAGTACACGCAGCTGACCGGGCGGGCCGGGCGCCGCGGCATCGACGACGTCGGCTACGCCGTCGTCTGCTGGAGCCCGTGGGTGGCCTTCGACCAGGTCGCGGGCCTGGCCGCCCGACGCAGCGACGCGCTCACCTCGTCGTTCCGGCCCACCTACAACATGGCCGTCAACCTCGTGCAGCGCTACTCCGCCCGGGACGCGCACCACCTGGTCAACCTGTCGTTCGCCCAGTACCGGGCCGACCGCGACGTGGTGCTGCTCGAGCGGCAGCTGGAACGCAGCCGCGAGCAGCTCGTCCGGCAGCGGGCGCGCGCCCACAGCGACCACGGCGACGTCGACGAGTACCGGCGGCTGACCGCCCAGCTCGACGAGGCCCGCCGCGGCCGTGGGGTGGCGTCGCGAATCGCGGCCGGGCTCGAGCGGCTGCGACCGGGCGACGTGCTCTGGGTCCCGGCCCGCGGGGGTCGGGTCGCCGTCCTCGCCCACGACCGGCATCGGGGCGGGCGCCCCCGGGTCCTGGCGCTCACCGCGGCCAAGGGGCTCGTGCGGCTCAGCGCCGAGGACTTCACCGCGGCGCCGCGGGCCATCGGCCGGGTCGAGCTGCCGGAGCCGTACGCCCCCCGCAACCCGACGTTCCGGCGGGAGGCGGCGGTGCGGCTGCGGCGCGCCAAGGTCCGTGACGCGGTGTCGGCCCCGGACGCGGTGGCCGAGCTCGAGGCCGCACTCGAGGCCCACCCGGTGGCGGGCGACCCCGCCCGCCAGGCCCGGGTGCGGGCCGCTGCGAGCGTCGAGCGCCTCGACCGGGAGATCGCCCGGCTCGAGCGGCGGGCCCAGGGGCGCAGCGAGAGCCTGGCCCGCCAGTTCGACCGGGTGCTCGGCCTCCTCGAGAGCTGGGGGTACGTCGACGGCTGGTCGCTGACCGGCCCGGGCGCCGTGCTCGCCCGGCTCTACGCCGAGACCGACCTCCTCCTCGCCGAGGCCCTTCGCGAGGGGCTCCTCGACGGCCTGACCGAGGCCGAGACCGCGGCGGCGGTGTCCTGCTTCACCTACGAGCGCCGCGGGGCCGACGCCGACGTCGGCACGCCGCCGCTGCGGTGGCCCACCCCCCGGGTCGCGGAGCGATGGCGGCGCGTCGAGGCGCTCTGGCAGTCGCTCGCCGCCGCCGAGGACGACGCCCACCTGCCCGAGACGCGCCCGCCGGACCCGGGGTTCACGGCGTACGCGCACGAGTGGGCGAGCGGCGAGTCGCTGGCCGACGTGCTCGAGGACGACGAGCTGGCGGGCGGCGACTTCGTGCGCCACATCAAGCAGTGCATCGACCTGCTCCGCCAGGTGGCCGACGTGGCACCCGCCCCGTCGACCCGGTCCGTGGCCTCCTCGGCCGCGGCCGCCTGCTTCCGGGGTGTCGTCGCCGCCGCCAGCGCGGCGCCGTGATCCGTCGCGGCGAGCCGTGGGGGAGCCCCGCCGGGGGGCCGCCGGTCGCGGTCGGCGCCGGCGGCGACGCCGACCTCGCCGAGCTGGTGCAGCACCACCCCGGGGGCCGGCTCGGCTTCCGGCCCGACCGGTCCTGCGACCTGGCCCGGGCGGTCGGGCTCCCACCGTCCGGCGGCGGCGACGTGGATCTGCCGCTCGACGCCGTCGCCCTCGACGAGGGCCGCGACGTGGCCGTGAACCTCGTCGTCGCGGGCCCGCCGCCGGACCGGCTGCGCTGGTGGCACCGTCGCCGGCCCGGGACCGTGCGCGTCGACGGGCGGCTGGCCTTCGACGGGCGCGCCACCACCGTCGTCGTCGCCAACGGCCAGTTCCGGGCCGGGATCGACCTCGTCCCGCGCGGCCACCCGGGCGACGGTCGGCTCGAGGTGCAGGTCTACGCCGTGCCACCGGGCCAGCGCCGGGCGCTGCGGCGACGGCTCCGGACCGGCACCCACCTGCCGCACCCGGGCGTCGTGACCGCGAGCGGGCGCCGGGTCGAGGTCCGGTGGCGGCGGGCCCGCCCGGTCGAGGCCGACGGTCGGCGGCTCGAGCGGCGCGCCAGTCTCGACGCCGCCGTCGTCCCGGCCGCCTACACCCTCCTCGTCTGAGGCCAGGCTTCGCAACGGCCGCGGCCCCTCCTCATCCGCGGGGCCCTCAGGGGCCGTCGGTACCATCGCCCCCCTGGTGGAGGCCGCCGATCACGGGTTCGGGAGCACCATGCTGCACGCCCCAGAGCACTTCACGCCCGAGGAGGTGGCGGTGCTCCGGCCGTACATGACGAACGTCGACCAGCCCGTGTTCGCGCTCGTCAACCTCCCCGAGGTCGTGAAGGGCGCGCTCTTCGCCCGCTACTCGCGCAGCTCGAAGAGCCTCCGTCGCCTGTTCCTCGACGAGTTCGTCGGCGACCTCGACCTGACCGGCGACCTCACCGTCGACGCCAGCGTCGGGCTCACCCGGGCCGAGGAGCTCTACAACCGGGTGTTCCTCGAGTACGGCGACGACTCGGTCGCGCAGCTCGGTGGCGTGCACCTCGCCTGCGAGCAGGCGTCGAACCTCCTCACGAAGGTGCTCGAGTGGGGGCGCCTCATGGCGTACCTCGAGCAGTCGACGCGGTACGTGCCCTACACCGCGCGCCTCGCCGGCCGCTACCGCTACCACCGGCCCCCGTCGATCCTCGAATCGTCGATGGGGCTGCGCTACATCGCCGACATCGACGACGCGTTCGACGACTACGCCGCGTGCCTCCCGGTGCTCCTCGAGTGGGCCCGGGCCCGCTACCCGAAGGCGACCGGCGACTCGGACTTCGTGTACCAGCAGTCGCTGAAGGCGAAGGCGTGCGACGCCGCCCGCGGCATCCTGCCCGCGGCCACGCTCTCGAACGTCGGCATCTACGGCACCGGGCAGGCCTTCGAGGCGCTGCTCCTGCGCCTGCGCGCCCACCCGCTCCCGGAGGCGCGGTCGTACTCGGTCCTGATGCTCGAGGAGCTCCGGAAGGTCATCCCGTCCTTCCTCACGCGAGTCGATCGCCCCGAGCGCGGCGGCGCCTGGAGCGCGTACCTGGCCGACACGCGCGCCGCCACCGAGGCGCTCGTGGCGCGGATCACCGCCGCCGACGAGCCCGAGCCGCGGCCGTCCGTGGTCCTCACCGACTTCGACCCCGACGGCGAGGACAAGGTCCTGGCCGCCATCTGCTACCCGCACACGTCGCTGCCCGACGACCAGCTGCTCTCGCGGGTGCGACGCCTCGGCGCCGACGAGCGGGACGCGCTGCTCCGCGCCTACGTCGGCGAGCGCGAGAACCGGCGTCACAAGCCGGGCCGGGCCTTCGAGCGGACCCACTACCGCTTCGACATCCTCGCCGACTACGGCGCCTTCCGGGACCTGCAGCGCCACCGGATGCTCACGATCGAGTGGCAGCCGCTCAGCCCCCGGCACGGCTACGAGGCCCCCGAGGCCATCAGCGAGGCCGGGCTCACCGACCGCTTCGACGAGGCGATGGGCCGAGCCGCCGAGCTGTACCGGCTCCTCGAGCCCGGGTTCGGCGAGGAGGCCTCCTACGCGGTCGCGCTCGCCTACCGGGTCCGGTTCGTGATGGAGATGAACGCGCGCGAGGCCATGCACCTCCTCGAGCTGCGCTCCTCACCGCAGGGCCACCCCGCCTACCGGCGCGTCGCCCAGGAGATGCACCGCCTCATCGCCGAGCAGGCCGGTCACCGCGCCATCGCCGCCGCCATGCGCCATGTCGACCACCAGACCTACGACCTCGAGCGCCTCGGGTCCGAGCGAGCCGCCGAGGAACGCCGCGCCGCCCGCTCCGATTCCGCGACCCGCTGACCTGCGCCGACGCACGATTGCCCAGGTCAGGGCGCACACGTCCCGCTTGACACGCGCACCTCCCTTCGGAGTAACTAAGGCGTCCCCGCGCCCTTCGCGGGTCTCCGCCCAGGCGGGAGCGAGCGGAGGGGACGTCAGAGGGGCCCCAGGGGGCCCAGGAGACCCAGTAGAGAACGCTGGAATAACCCGTCTGCGCGGGCAGACCGGGCCAAACAGTGGCCCCAACGGTCTCCTGGGCCCTCGACGAGGGCTCTCCCGACTGCCGTGCCGTGGCCCCGCCGCGGGCGGGCGGGAATGGACTCGCAGCGCCGCCGGTTCCGTCAGCGGTTGACGATGCCGGGCCTATGCTCCGGCCCCGAACGAGGCGGTGATCGGTGACACGGGCGGATCAGACGATCGGCGCTGGAGCCACGATGAGCGACGAAGAGTTCGAGGACGAGGACGTCGAGCTAGAGGAGGCTTCCCCCGACGAGGAGGAGCTCGAGGACGACGACGAGGTCCTCGACGACGACGTCGAGATCGAGGACGACGCCGACCTCGAGATCGCCGAGCCGGTCGAGGAGGAGGCCGCCGTGGTCGCGCCGCCGGCGCCGGTCGACAAGGTCGCGCGCGAGACCGAGGAAGAGGACGAGGACGTCCTCGACCTCGACGAGGAGCTCCACCCCGACGACGTGGAAGCGCCGCTCGACGCGCTGCTGCAGGAGCGCACCGCCAGCGCCACGCTCGAGGACGAAGAGGAGGAGCTCGAGGAGGAGGAGCCCGACACCGACGAGCGCGGCGACGGCCCGACGAAGATCGTGCCCCGCCGCCCGGGCGAGTTCCTCTGCTCGTCGTGCTTCCTCGTGCTGCCTCGCAACCAGCTGGCTGACGAGGAGCGGATGCTCTGCCGCGACTGCGTCTGAGCCGTCGCCCCGGCCGGGGCCAGGCTCGCACCCAGCTGCGCCTCCTCGCCGCTGTCGCCTCCGGCGTCCTCCTCGCCCTCTCGTACCCGCCCGTGGGCGCGGGCCCGCTGGCCCTCGTGGCCCTCGTGCCCCTCCTCTGGGCCTGGCGGGGCGCCTCCGCCTGGTCGGCGGCTCGGGACGGCTTCGTGTTCGCGGTCGTGTTCCTCGGCATCCTGCTGGTCGGCCTCACCCACACCGGCTTCACGGGCACGGTCTCGCTCATCGTCGCCGCCGGGCTCTACTACGCGCTCACGGGGGCCCTCGTCGCCGGGTTCGCTCGCGGGGGCCTGCGGTCGCCCTTCCTCACCGCCGCGGTATGGGTGTTCCTGGAGGCGCTGCGGGGGCGCTGGCCCCTCGGCGGGCTGGCGTGGGGCGAGCTCGGCGTCGCGCTCCACGACGTCACCGTGGCGCGTGCGCTCGCCAGCCTCGGCGGGGTCCTGCTCGTCACCTTCGCGGTGGTGGCGTGCAACGCGCTCGTGCTCGACCTCGGCGCCTCGCTGTGGTCGCGCCGAACCCGGCCCCTGGCCCTCGCCGCCGTGGCGCTCGCCGGCCTCGTCGTCACCGCGGCGATCGCCGACGCGGCGCGATACGAGCCGCGCCCGACCGGGCAGCTGCGCGTCGCGCTCCTCCAGGCCGATGACCGCCCGGGGCGCACGACCGCCGAGCAGTCCGCCGACGCCGCGCTCACCGAGGCGCACTTCGCCCTCGCGGCGCGGCTGCGGGGGCGTTTCGACCTCATCGTGTTCCCGGAATCGTCGCTCGTCGACGACCCCGAGGAGGATCCAGCGCTGCGGCAGCGGATCGTCGCGCTGGCCGTCGCCCACGACGCCGTCGTGGTCGTGAACGCGCGCTACCCGGGCACGAACGGGCGCCTCTACAACGCCAACCTCGCCTACGCGCCGGACGGCCGGCTGCTCGGCGTGTACGCCAAGCAGCACCTGGTCCCGTTCGGCGAGTACGTGCCCCTCCGTCGGCAGCTGACCTTCATCAGCGATCTCCGGCAGATCCCCTACGACTTCACCGCCGGCACGCGCCGGGTTCTCTTCCGCGCTCACGGACACCGTTTCGGGACCGTGATCTGCTACGAGTCGGCGTACGCCCCGCTCGTGCGTGACTTCGTCCGCGACGGCGCCGAGGCCCTCGTCGTCAGCACCAGCGACCGCTCGTACGGCCGCTCCGGCATGGCCGCGACCCACGTCGCCATCGGTCAGATGCGCGCCGCCGAGACCGGCCGCCCGGTCCTCCACGACGCCATCTCGGGGGAGACCGCGGTCATCGACGCCAGCGGTCGCCGGGTGCGCCACACCGCGCTGTTCACGAAGGCGGTCGTCACCGCCACCGTGACCACGACCACCGGCGAGACCCCGTTCGTCCGCTTCGGCGAGTGGGTCCTCGGCGGCGCCGCCCTCGCCCTCCTCGGGGCCGCCCTCGCCGTCGCCGGCCGAGAGCTCCGTCGCGCTCGCCCGTAGACTCGGGCCCCGCGGAGGGAGCGAGCGGGAGAGGAGGCGTGGTGCCCGACGACCGACCGGTCACCGAGAAGGCCGTGGACCTGCTCGTCTACGGGCCGATCGGCCTGGCCATGTACGTCCGCGACACCGCACCCTCCTTCCTGAAGCTCTTCGTCGCCCGCGGCCGCTCGGTGGTCGACGACCAGCGCAAGACCGTCGAGGGCCACCTCGGTCAGGCCCGCTCCGTGGGCGAGGTGGCCAGCGCCTACGGCGGCCCGCAGGTCTGGCGCGTGGTCAGCGACCGCCTCGCCCAAGCGCGGAGCCGCGCCGAGGAGGCCCTGGAGGCACTCGGCACGCTGGCCAGCACCGTCGAGCCGCCCTCGGCCCCCGCGCCCGCGCCGCGACCGCCCGCGGCCGACGGCGCCGGCGCCGGCCTCGCCATCCCGGACTACGACCAGCTCTCGGCGTCCCAGGTCGTCGACCGCCTCGAGGGGCTGTCTCGGGGCGAGCTCGACGTCATCCGCGACTACGAGACGAGGCACCGGGCCCGCAACACCGTCCTCGGCAAGATCGAGCAACTCACGCGCCCGATCGGCTGAGCGGCCCGTGGAGCGCTGCCGGCCAGCCGAGCCCGCGGACCTCGAGCGGCTCGTGGCCCTGGCCCGCGAGCTGCACGGCGAGCTCGCGGTCATGCGCGGCGGCGAGATCTGGGCCGCGCGGGATGCTCGCCGCGAGCCGCTCGAGCCCGGCCTGGCCGCCCAGCTCGACGACCCGGCCGCCTGCGTGCTCGTCGGCCTCATCGACGACGTCGTCGTGGGCTACGCCGTGCTGGTCCTCGAGCCGCTCGTGACGGGCGACGTGCTCGGCCGGATCACCGACCTCTTCGTCGAGGCGCCGGCCCGCGAGGTCGGCGTGGGCGAGGCGCTCAGCGACGGGCTGCTCGCGTTCGCGGCCGAGCACGACGCCGTCGGCGTCGACGCGCTCGCCCTGCCCGGCCACCGGGCCACGAAGAACTTCTTCGAGGAGCAGGGCTTCACCGCCCGGGCCCTGACCATGCACCGGCCGGCCGCGCATCGGTGACGACCCCGGAGCTGGCCGTCGGCGCCGTCGCCGTCGTCGACGACCGCATCCTCCTCGTGCGACGCGGCCACGGACCCGCGGCGGGGGAGTGGGCCGTGCCGGGCGGGCGGGTCGAGGCCGGCGAGCCGGTGACGCACGCGGTGGTGCGCGAGGTCGCCGAGGAGACCGGCCTCGAGGCGGTCGTCGGGGAGCTGCTCGGATGGGTCGAGCGCTTCGACGACGGCCACCACTTCGTGATCCTCGACTTCGCGGTCACGGTGCTCGACGCCGACGCGCCGCTGCGCGCCGGGGACGACGCCGCCGAGGCGGCGTGGGTGCCGCTCGGTGAGCTCGGCGACTATCGGCTGGTCTCGGGGCTCGTCGAGTTCCTGCGGGACACCGGGATCCAGTAGCCGGGGCGGCGCCGGTGGCGGTCAGCCGACCCGGGTCCGGCCCGCGCTGGCGGCGGCGTCGAGCTCGTCGCCGACGAGGGCGATCGCATCCACCACCGTGTCGACCGAGGCCCACGCGCGCGGGTCGTCGGGCTCCCAGCCCCACTCGCCGGTGCGAACCCGGATCGCCCGCATCCCGAGCCGAGCCGGGCCGGTGACGTCCTTCGCCGCCCGGTCCCCGACGTACACCGCGTCGGCGGCGGCCACGCCGAGGTCGTCGAGCGCGCGACGGAACGGCAACGGGTCGGGCTTGCGGTGGGCGCGGCCCCACTCGTCGCTGAGCACCACGGTCGCGAACCGCGGGCCCAGCCCGAGGGCGGCGAGCTTGTGCCGCTGCACGATCGGGTCGCCGTCCGAGACGAGGCCGAGCGGGACGCGGCGCCCCAGCTGCTCGAGCGCCGCCGCCGCGCCCGGGTACGGGTCGAGGCGAGCGGGCGCGTGGGCCCGGAAGGCGGCCACGAGCGGCGCCACGGGCACGCTGGAGGCGCCGAGGAGCGCCAGCGCCTGGTCGATGATCCCGCCCCGGTCGGTCCCGACCGCGGCGACGTCGCGGAGCAGCCGCTCGAACTCGGCGGTGTCGACCCCCCACGTGCGGGCGCGGGCGGCGACGACGTGCCACGCGCCGTCGAGCCACTCCTGCTGGGGGTACAGCGTGTCGTCGAGGTCGAAGAGGACGGCGGCGATCACGGCGCGGCCCCCTCGAGCGCGGGCAGGCCGGCGTCGAGCTGCGGCTCGGTGAGGGTCAGCAGGTCCCGGGTGCGGGGCTCGTCGAGGAGGGCCGCGACCCGGGCGGCGACGTGGCCGTCGCCGTAGGGGCACGGGACGGCCGCGACGCGTGCCTGCGCCTCGGGGCGGCTGAAGTCGGCGGCGGCGGCGACGGCGCGGGCCGGATCGAGCCCGGTCAGCACGGCGATCCCCGCCTGCACGCCCTCCCAGCGGGGCGTCGACCGACGCAGCACGACGCAGGGCACGCCGTACCAGGCGGCCTCCTCCTGCAGCCCGCCGGAGTCGGTGACCACGACCCGGGCCGCGGCGACGGCGGCGAGCATGGCGGGGTAGGGGAGGGGCTCGCTGAGCTCGACGTCGGGAGCGGCGGCGAGCGCGGCGAGCCGCCCGGCCGTCCGCAGCCGGTCGTGGGTGCGGGGATGGACGGGGAAGCGCACCGGTCCGACCGTGGCGGCGAGGCCGCGCACGCAGTCGACGAGGCGCGCCAGCCGGTCCGGGTCGTCGACGTTCGTGGCCCGGTGAGCGGTGACGACGACCCCGGCGCGCCCGGCCGGGTCTCGGCGGGTCGGTCCGTGGACCCGCAACGTGTCGGTGATCGGGTTGCCGACGACGTGGAGACGCTCGGCGGGGACGCCCTCGAGGTCGAGGAACTGCGCCGCCATCGGCGTCGGCGCCAGGTGCAGCGAGGTCACGGCGGCCACGGCCCGACGGTTCACCTCCTCGAGCGACCGCTCGTTGAACGACCGCAGGCCCGCCTCGAGGTGGATGACCGGCACTTGGTGGCGACGGGCGGCCAGCGCCACGAGCGGCACCGTCGACGTGTCCCCGAGCAGCAGCACGGCGTCGGGTCGCCGATGGGCGATGGTCTCGTAGGCGTGCGCGAGCAGCGCGCCCACCCGCGCCGGCTCGGGGGCCGGCAGGGACCAGCGCTCGTCCGGCGTCAGGCCGAGGTCGAGGAAGAACCGGCCCGCGAGGCGCGGGTCGTCGTGCTGGCCGGTCGCGACGACGTGCACGTCGTGGCGCGCGTCGCGCAACGCCGCGACGACCGGGGCGAGCTTCACGATCTCGGGGCGGGTGCCGCACGGCACGAGGAGCCGCATCACGACGACTCGAAGTGCTCGCGGAAGGACCGGATCATGCGCACGCCGGGCCGGTGCTCGAGGCGCGCCGACTGGATGGGCAGGCCGAGGGCGCCCCGCACGTACTGCCCGACGAGGTCGGCGCCGGCGGCCAGCGACAGCGGGAGCCCGCCGGAGAAGCGCGGGTTGACCTCGACGACGGTGACGGCCCCGTCGTCGACGAAGCCTTGGAGGTTCAGGATCCCGTCGAGGCCGACGGTGGCGACGGTGCGGGCGACGAGGGCGTTCACGGCGGGGCTCACGAAGGTCTCGCCCCTCGTGCTGATCCCGGCCTTCGTCTCGAGCCGCCAGCGCGGCACGCACGCCGCGACCCGGCCGTCCCGGTCGACGAGGACGTCGGCGGTGAACTCGCGGCCCTCGGCGCGGGTCTGCACGATCGGCTCCGGGGTCCGGCGGCACGCCCACGCCACCGCCTCGGGCTCGTCCACGACGTGCACGTCCCGCGAGCCGCGCCCGAAGCGCGGCTTCACGACCCAGGGGCCCTCCAGCGTTGACGGCCCGCCGAGCGCGGTGGGCGGCGTCGGGATCCCGTCGTCGTGGAGGACCCGCGCGAACTTCCACTTGTCGAGGCTGACCTCCACGGCGGCCATGGGCGGCAGCCACGCCGCCACGCCCCGTGCCGTCAGCTCGGGCCGGAGCTCGCTGAGGGCCGCCAGCTCCTCGCTGACGGTCGTGACGAGCACCGCCGGGCGCGTCACGTCGACGAGCGCGAGCACCGCGGCGCCGAACCTCGGGTCGCTGGCGGCCGGGAGCACGGCCCGATCGGCCACCATCCGCAGCCCCGGGGCGTCGGCGTCGGCGTCCGCCGCGACGGGGGTGTGGCCGCTCTGCGCCAGGGCGCGCAGCACGGCAACGCCCGCCGGGCCGCCGGCCCCGGTGACGACGACCGTCGTCACGGTCGAGCCTCCTCGTCGCGAGGCGCGTCCCAGTGGATCGGGGCCGGCCCGGCGTCGAGCTGGATCGTCGACGGCCGGGCGGGCTCGGGCGCCGGTCGCGGCGCGGGCGGAGGCAGGGGCGGCGTGGCGGCCTCCGGGGCCGCAGGCGGGCGGCCGCCGGCGCCGTTCGCCGGCTGGGGGAGCCGCGGCCCACCCATGTCGGAGAGGCGCGTCACGGCCGGCCCGAAGCTCCGCACGGGCTGGCCCTGGTAGCCGAGCTCGTCGCTGGCCCACCGGCGCACCTGGGTCACGCGGGGCGGCCCGCTGGGCTCCCACTGCCGGCGGGCGATCGCCAAGGCGATCGAGCGTCGCACCCGCTCGTCGTCCTCGTGCGCCATCGCCGAGAGGAGGGGGCGGGCGGCTCGGCGGAGCCCCAGCTCCACGAACTGGTGCCCCGCGCGCGCTCGTTCCACGGCTTCGGTGGCGACGCGGAGGCGACGCTGGAGCCGCGACCGCTCGAGCCGGCGGGCGACGAGGCGCCACGCCGCCGCGCCCACGATGGCGGCGCTGCCGCCGGCGATGAGGAGCAGCTGGGGGTCAGCCGCCATGTCCGCTCTCCCTCAGGAGGACGCGGTTGCTCGGCAGCAGGACCCACAGGTAGAGCGTGAAGCCGCCCAGCACGTAGAGGAGGCCGAACGCGGTGCCGACCCAGTCGTGGAACACGGTGAGGCTCTGCGCGCCGCTGCGCATGCCGACGTAGGTCGACAGCCCGATGCGCACGAAGTTGCACGCCACCACCAGGGTGCCGGCGGCGAGGAAGGCCAGGAGGCGGCGCGCCACCGACCCGCCGACGACGAAGACCGTGATGGCGGCGAAGCCGAGCACGGCCGCGAGAGCGGAGCAGGACGTGCTGATCGTGGCGAGGAACGGGGCCGAGTGGGGCGGGAGCACGAGGATCTGGTGTCCGAACGACTGGCTGGCCCGCTCGAACCCGAGCGAGCGGAAGACCGTCGAGACCGCGGTGGCCTCGACGTCGCGCGCCGGATCGACGAGCAGCCAGAAGAGGCCGAAGGTGGCGCCGAACGCGAGGGCGAGGCGGAGCAGCACCGTCAGCATCCGCCGGTTCACGCCGCCACCCCGATCGTGTGCTGCTGCCCGTGCCCCGTGCGGGGGGTCTTGACCCACGTGTACGGGCGGCCGACGACGCCGTCGAGCCACGACTTCGTGCACACCACCGTGAACAGCACGAACGCGGGCAGGAACAGGAGGATGCCGACGGCGGCCTTGCGGGGGGCGCGGCTGACGAGGAGACCGGACGCGAGCTCCAGCAACGGCCCGAGGAAGAGCAGGGTCGCGATCGGCGTCAGGTCGAGGCCGTTGCCCCAGGCGAGGACGCCGGCGGCGCGCAAGGCGACCATCACGAGGCCGAGCATGCAGAAGACCGGCACGTGGTAGACGAGGAGGAACATCGTCGTCTCGACCTTCTGGGCCCTCGTGAGGTTCGGGGCGCCCCAGACCGACCGCCGGTACTCGCGCCACGCCTGCTGGTGCCCGCGCGCCCACCGGTACCGCTGGCGCCAGAACCGGCGGAACGTGGGGACGCTCTCCTCGGTGTCGATGGCGGTGACGTCGAACCGGACGTGGCGGCCGACAAGGACGAGCCGGAGGGTGAGGTCGGTGTCCTCGGTTACGGTCTGCTCGTTCCACCCGCCGAAGGCGCGCAGCCAGCCGGTCCGGGCGGCGCAGTTCGACCCGCCGTACGCCGGGAGCTCGAAGAGCGACTGGCGGCCGTACTCGTTGACGAGGTAGCCGCAGTAGTAATCGACGGCGATGCTGCGGGCGAGGCGGGTCTCGTTCGAGTTCCGCACGATGCAGCGGCCCTGCACCGCGCCGACGCTCGGGTCGGCGAAGTGCCGCACGAGACGCCGCAGGACGTCGGCGCGTGGCTTGTGGTCGGCGTCGAAGACGACGACGACCTCGCCTCGAACCGTGGCCAGGGCGGTGTTCAGCGCGCCCGACTTGCCGCCGCCGGCGCCCGGCGGGCGGTGGATGCAGCGGAGCACGGGGTGACGGCGCGCCAGCTCGTCGACGATCGACCCGGTCGCGTCGTCGGAGCCGTCGTCGATGATGATGATCTCGTGGCGTTCGTCCGGGTAGTCGAGGGCCAGGAGCGTCGTCACGAGGCCCTCGATCACGAGCTCCTCGTTCCGGCACGGGACCAGGACGGAGACGAACGGGTGGTAGCCGAAGTCGAACCCGCTCTGGGTGCGCATGTCCCGGGGCGCCGACGACAGCGCCGAGATCGCGAACGCGAGGTGCCGCACCAGGAAGACGAGGAAGAGGATCGTGAGGAAGACCACGACGGCGAGGCTCGCCTGCCGCAACCCGGCCACACCAACGAGGAGCATGGCGAGGCCGGCGAGGAACAGGAGCGTCCACGGCGCGCCGGGCGGTGCCGCATGCCCGGAGGCGGGCGCGGGGGCGCTCGGCCCGACCGACGCGGGCGCGGTCTCGTCGGTGACGGCGGTCACGCGCCCACCGTCCGGAGGCGGCGGGTGCGCCAGAAGAGCAGCGTGCCCAGCACCAAGGTCACGATCACGACCGCGGCGATGGGCCCCCAGCCGGCGAGCGTGGTCGACGCCGGCGTGGCGGCACACGAGGGCCCCGGGGTGCGAGCCTGGGCGCCGCCGAGGGTCCAGGTGACCTGCCCGGGCGCGTCGACGGAGAAGACGTTGATCTTGGTGCCGGACGCGAACGCGGTGGGCTGGCCGCGGTCAGCGGGCCCGGGGGAGAAGGCGTTGCTCGGACCGACGCCGAGCGTGAGCGCCGGCCCCGAGTTCTCGTAGCCGAAGAGGCTGTGGGTGGCCGACCCGTGGGCCACGCTGCACTCGATGATCGGCGTGAGGGACGCCGGCGGCTGCCCCCGCCGCCCGGCTGCGAGCGCCGGAGCCGCGCTGAGGACGGCCGTGAGCAGCGCCGCGCCGGTGACGCCGGCGCCCACCGGCCACCCTCGCCAGCGACGTCGTCGCATCCTCTTCGGACCCCTCTCCACGCTCGACACGGAGCGCCGCAGCGCTGGGGACCTGGACCGCGAACGGTCCTCCCAGCCTCCGAGAACATCGGGTGTCGGGGCTGAGGCCTTGAGGAGCCGGCCCCTCCCGGGCGGCGTCGACCGGTTGCCGGATTTGCCGATAATCCTCGTTATGTCAAGTACGGACCAGACCGAGCCCCTGAGGCGCGCCGGTATCGCTGCACCGGGCTCCCCCGGGCGCAGCGTGTCGTCGACGAACGGCGCGGGCGCGGGAGCTCCAAACGGTCGGAGGACGGCGCTGGTATTCGTGGCGAGGGGGCGCGTGGATGGCCCGGGGGGGAGACTCTGGTAGTCCCCTACTCCGTGCCCGACGGCCCGGTCGGCGGTCGGTGGAGGGCGAAGTCCTTCCCGGTGGGTCAACCTCTTCGGGGCCGCTGCCGATAGTGGAGACGGCGGGCCCAATTGCGCGAG
>DASZJD010000072.1 GCA_035948415.1 Acidimicrobiia bacterium
GCGCCGGTGGCGACCGAGATCCAGCCGCCGTGCGTGTTGTAGCGCAGCGCGTTCTCGACCAGGTTCTCGACCAGGCGGTCGAGCAGCGCCCGGTCGCCTCGCACCGGCGCCGGCTCCAGGCTCAGGTCGAGGGCCAGCTCGAGCGCGTCGGCCTCGGGGGCCAGCCGGTCGATGACCTCGGCCGTGACGTCGGCGAGATCCACGGCCCGGTCGGTGCTCGGCGCGGCGCCGGTTCGGGCCAGCGTGAGGAGGCCGTCGACGAGCGCCTCGCTGCGGATCGTTGCGTCGCGCACCACCTCGGCCATGGCCCGGAGGTCGGCCGGCGTGGCCGCCGGGTCGGCGAGCGTCACGTCCACCTCGGTCCGGATGACGGCCAGGGGCGTGCGCAGCTCGTGCGACGCGTCGGCGACGAAGCGCTGCTGGCTCATGAAGGCCCGATCGAGGCGCTCGAGCATGGCGTCGAAGGTGTCCGCCAGCTCCTTGAGCTCGTCCGCGGGTCCCTCGAGGCCGATGCGCTCGTGGAGCGTCAGGTCCGAGAGCCGCCGGGCCGTCGTCGTGATCGTGTGGAGGGGCGCCAGCATCCGGCCCGCGACGACCCAGCCAATCCCCACCGAGCCGACGGCGAGGACCCCGAGCGCGATGCCCGACTCCACGAGCATGCGGTGCAGGTTCTCGTTCGTGATCTCGCGCTGCACCTCCCGGAACAGCCCTCGGCGGGGGTCACCCGGACGCCGGGCCCCGTTCGAGGTCCCGGGCTCGGGTCGCAGCGTGTTCGACCCGACGCCGAGGCGGCGGGCGACCTCGGCCCGGACCTGGGCCGGGTTGCTGTTGACGCTGTGACGCACGAGCAGGTACGTGAGCCCGAGCAGGATGCTGCCGGCCAGGATCAGCACCGCGCCGACGAGCAGCGTCAGCCGCAGCCGGATCGTCAGGCCGCGCCGGGCCGCCGTCACGGGATCCGGTACCCCGCGCCGACCACCGTCTCGATGAGCGGCGGCGCACCGAGCTTCTTGCGGAGGGTCATGATCGTCACCCGCACCACGTTGGTGAACGGGTCGACGTGCTCGTCCCAGACCTGGTCGAGGAGGGCCTCGGGGCTCACGACGGCGCCGTCGGCGACCAGCAGGGCCTCGAGGACGGCGAGCTCCTTCGGGGTGAGCACGATCGGCGCGCCCCCGCGGCTGACGTCGTGCCGGGCCGGGTCGACGCGCACGCCCGCCCGCTCGAGGACCAGGTCGGGGGCGACGGGGCGGCGCCGGCCGAGGGCCCGGATCCGGGCCAGGAGCTCGACGAAGGCGAACGGCTTCGGCAGGTAGTCGTCGGCGCCGAGGTTCAGGCCCGCGACCCGGTCCTCGATCGTGCCCGACGCGGTCAGCATGAGGATTCGCGCCGTGCTGCCCCCGGCCCGCAGGGTCTGGCACACGGCGTCGCCGTGCACCCGCGGCAGGTCCCGGTCGAGGACCACCACGTCGTAGGGCGTGATCGCCACCTTCTCGAGGGCCATGTCGCCGTCGGTCGCGGTGTCGACGGCGATCCCCTCCCGGCGCAGGCCTCGCGCGAGCGCGTCGGCAAGGGGCACCTCGTCCTCCACGACAAGCACTCGCATGTTGGCCGCTATTCGTAGCGCAGCGCCGACGCCGGTTCGAGCGCGGCGGCTTGGTTGGCGGGCCCGACACCGGCGACGACGCCCACGAGCCCGGAGCCGGCGAAGGCGAGCAGCGCGGCGAGGTACGAGACGGAGGTCTGCTGGGACGAGATCGACGGCAGCAGGTAGGCGAGGCCGAGCCCCGCGAGCACCCCGATGCCGCCGCCGACGGCGCTGAGGACGGTCGCCTCGGTCAGGAACTGGACGAGCACGTCACGCCGGCGGGCCCCGAGGGCACGCCGCACGCCGATCTCCCGAGTGCGCTCGCGGACGGCGACCAGCATCACGTTGGCGATCCCAATCCCTCCCACGACGAGGCTGATGGCGGCGATGGCGGTGATCAGCCTCGTGAAGTCGGTCGACGACTGCTTGCGGGCCGCCACGATCGTCGTCGGGTTGATGACGAGGAAGTCGTCGGCCTGCGTCGTGCTCAGGTTGTGGGCGGCGCGCATGTCGGCCTCGACGGCGTTGCCGAACGTGTTGACGGAGCCGGGCCTGGCCTGCACGCGGATCTGGCTGACGGTCGCGTTCGAGCCGACGAGACGCCCGAGCATCGCCTGCATCGGGATCAGCGCGTCGCCGTCCGGGTTCAGGAACCCGACGCCGCCCTGGGGCTCGAGGACGCCGATGACCACGAACGGCGTGTTGCCCAGCTGGACGATGGTCCCGGGCGCGCTCGTGCCGGACAGGTTGAGGTCCGAGGCCAGCGTGGCGCCGAGCACGGCCACGCGCAGGCCCTTCGCGTTGGCGAAGCTGGAGAAGAACGCCCCGGTGGCCACGGTGAGGTGGTCGGTCCGCACCACGCCGGGCGTGGTCCCCTGGACCGCGGTGGTCTCGCTCACCCCGCCGTACGACACGTTGAGCTGTCGTTGGACGATCGGCGCGGTGGACGCGATCTGCGGGTCTCGGGCGAGCGTCGCCGCGTCGTTGAAGCTGAGGGGCGTCCCCGTGCCCGCGGCCCCGCGCAGCCCGCCAGAGAAACCCCGGCCCTGGCTGACGGTCAGGGTGTCGGCGCCGAGGCCGGCGAACTGTGCGCTCACCGCGTTGGCGGAGCCGCGGCCGACGGCCACGAGCGTGACGATCGCCCCCACGCCGATGACCACGCCGAGCACCGTGAGGGCCGAGCGCAGGACGTTGGCCCGCAGGCGCCCGAGCGCCAGGCGGATGGACTCGGCGACCATCAGCCCCCGCGACCGCCGCCACCGCCACCTCCACCGCCACCCCCGAAGCCGCCGCCGCCGCCAAAGCCCCCGCCCCCGCCGCCGCCGCCGACCGTCACCGGTGCGGTGCTCGGCGCCGCACCGAGCTGCTGGCGACCGACGACGACGACGTCGCCCGGCTGCACGCCGGCCAGGATCTCGGTGTTGGTGTTCGTGACCAGGCCCACCTGGACCGGTCGGGTCACGGCGTGGCCGCTCACGACCACCTGCACGGTCGGCTGGGCCGCGCTGCCCTGCACGGCGGCGCTCGGCACGACGACGACGTCGGTGCGGCTCTGCACCGCGATCTGGGCCTGACCGGTCATGCCCGACCGCGCGTTCGGCGGGAGTCCGGCCAGGCCGATGTTCACGAGGTACTGGACGGGAGTGCTGTTCCCGGCGGTGGTGCTGCCGCTCGAGGTCTCGGCCTGCGCCGGCAGGCCCGCGACCTCGCCGTGCTCGGTCGTCCCCGGCAGCGAATCGAAGGTGATCGTCACCGGCTGACCGGCCTTGACGCTCGGCACGTCGGCCTGGGCCACGTCGGCCTGGGCGACGAGGCTCGTCTGGTCGGCCACGCTGGCGAGGGCCCCGCCGGCCTGCACCTTCGACCCGAGGCTGGCCGAGAGGCTGAGCACCACCGCGTGCGGCGGGAACCAGGTGAGGGCGTTGAGGGCCGCCTCCCCGGTCTCGGCGACCCCGACGCTGAGCTGCCACTGGTCGAGGGCGTTCAGGGTGGCCGACCCGAACGTCCCCGGTGGGTCACCGGCCGTGCTGTTGCCGGTTGCGTTCAGCGCGTCCTGCAGCGCCTGCACGTCGGGGCCGGTGTCGCCGTCCACGATGTTGCGGTACAGGGGCTGCGAGCTCGGGATCCCGAACACGGGGGTCCCGTTGATCTCGGCGAGCGACGCCAGTGTGGGCACCGCCTGGCCCACCGAGAGGTGGAGCCCGGTCACGACCCCGCCGGTGGTCGGCACCACCGCGCCCGCGTTCGGCAGGGACACCGTCGCGCTGGTGCCGAACGCCAGCGTGAACGGCGCGCTCACCGCCTGGGACACGTTGCCGCGCTGAGCGACCGCCGTGATCAGCCTCGACCCGCTCGACGAGCTCGAGCCCGAGACCGCGATCGCGGTTCCCACGCCCGCGCCGACCACGATCACGAGAATGCCCACGAACACCCCGGTGCGCCGCGAGGCGCGCCATCTCGGCATGCGAGCTCCTTGCCACGTCGACTGGTCTCGAAGGTATTGACGGCGAGATAAGTCGGCTGTAAGGCGTGCCCGCGCGCTTACCGCGCCTTTAGGCGCGGCTGCGTACCCTCCCGACGATGGCCCATGCGGTCGACGCGTCTGAGCGCGGGCACGTGGTGCGCATGCACAACGTGCACCGCACGTACCGTCGCGGCTCGGTCCTCGTCCCGGTGCTGCGCGGCATCGAGCTCGAGGTCGCGACGGGGGAGTGGGTGGCGATCCTCGGGCCGTCCGGCTCGGGCAAGTCGACGCTCCTCAACATCCTGGGCCTGCTCGACCGTCCCAACCTCGGGAGCTACGAGCTCGAAGGCGCCGACGTCGCCCGCCTCGGTGACAGTCGCCAGGCGGAGCTGCGGAACCGCTACATCGGGTTCGTGTTCCAGTCCTTCCAGCTCCTGCCGCGCACGAGCGCGCTCGAGAACGTCGCCACCCCGCTCGTGTACCGCCGCGCGCGTCGGGCCGATCGCCTCGAGGCCGCCCGCCGGGCGTTGGACGCGGTCGGGCTGGAGGAGCGGGCCGACCACGACCCGGGGGAGCTCTCCGGTGGCGAGACCCAGCGGGTGGCGATCGCGCGCGCGCTCGTGACCGACCCGGCCCTCCTCCTCGCCGACGAGCCCACCGGGAACCTGGACACGGCGTCCGGGGCCGAGGTGCTGTCGTTGCTGGGCCGGCTGCACGCCCAGGGGCGCACGATCGTCGTCATCACTCACGAGCCGTCGGTCGCCGATCTCGCCGACCGCCGCCTGACCCTGCGCGACGGCCAGCTCGAGGCCGCGTGACCGGACCCCGACCCAGGAGCACGTCATGACCGCGACCACCCCGGACGTCCCGATGCCCGAGGAGCGCCAGTCCCGCGTCCCGGTCCAAGCCGTCTGGGCCGCGGCCGCCGCCCTCGTCGTCGGACTCGTCGCCGGGTTCTTCATCGGGCGCGGCACCGCCAGCTCCGGACCGAGCAGCCTCGCCGACGCGTTGCGGCAGACCGCCAGCGGCTCACTGCCACGCGGCAACGTCACCGGCACGGTCCAGCAGCTCGGCGGCTTCCGCGCCCTGCTCGGCGGGGCCACGGGGGGCGGCGGCGCGAGCCGGAACGGCGCCGGCGGCGGAGCCGGCGGTGGTGGCGGCGGGGGTGGCGGGGGTGGCGGCGGTCGGGGCGGCTTCGGCGGCGTGGCCGGGACGGTGGCGTCGATCAACGGCAACGTGATCACGATCACCACGAACGCCGGCAGCGTGAAGGTGGTCGTCGGCACCGCCACCGCCTTCCAGAAGAGCGTCTCGGCCGCCATGACCGACGTCACGGCGGGCGAGCGGGTCACCGTGCGACCGGACTTCAGCACGCCGAGTAGTGGTGGCCAGGTCAACGCGGGGACGGTGACGATCGTGCCCGCCTCGAGCACCACCGGCGGCACGGGCGGCGCGTGAGCCGCCCGCTCCTGACCCCCGCCGCCCGCTCGACCGAGTCCGCCCGCTCGGCCGACGGGCGGCGGGTCACCCGCGTGGAGACCACCCCAGCCGGGGCGGACGCGGTACCGTGCGCGCCGACCTCGGGAGGATGCTGATGCTGGCGGAAGGGACGACGGCCCCCGACTTCACGCTGCCGGACCAGGACGGGAACCCGGTGCGGCTCGCCGACCAGCGCGGTCAGTGGGTGCTGCTGTGGTGGTACCCGATGGCCGACACGCCTGGCTGAACGATTCAAGGCAAGGGCCTGCGGGATCAGGCCTCTGACTACGAAGCCATGGGCGTCGTCGTGCTCGGCGCGTCGTTCGACGACACCGGGGCGAACAAGGCCTTCCGTGAGAAGTTCGACTTCCCGTTCCGGCTGCTCTCGGACTGGGACGAGCAGGTCGGGGTCGCGTACGAGGTCCGCGACCCTGGTACCGAGAAGGTGAAGTTCGCGAAGCGGATCGCCTACCTGATCGACCCGGAGGGCGTCATCCGGAAGTCCTACGAGGTCGCCGACGTCCAAGCGTTCGCGGGCCAGGTGCTCGCCGACCTCCACGAGCTGCAGCAGGGCTAAGCCACGAGGCCGGAGCCGCGGCGCCCACCGGCGGCCTCGTGAGGCGCGGTGCGGCCAGGCTCAGATCGCGGTCCAGCCGCCGTCCACCACGAGGACGGCACCGGTCACGAAGCTGCTGGCGTCGGAGGCGAGGAAGAGCAGGGCCCCGTCGAGCTCGTGCGGCTCCCCG
Source organism: Acidimicrobiia bacterium (assembly GCA_035948415.1). Taxonomy (NCBI): domain Bacteria; kingdom Bacillati; phylum Actinomycetota; class Acidimicrobiia; species Acidimicrobiia bacterium. The sequence continues at coordinate 6,278 of DASZJD010000072.1, forward strand.
CCGCGACCCATCGGCGTGCGACGGGCCATCCAGGCCTCGGAGCGCTCGTTCCCGAACATCCGTCCCGGCCCGACCGTCATCTCGCTGCGGAACCAGCCGGGAGCGAGGGCGTTGACGCGCACCCCGTGCCGGGCCCACTGGGCCGCGAGCTCGCGCGTCACGCTCACGAGGCCCCCCTTCGACGCCGCGTAGCCCGCGTCCGGGATCTGACCCACCCCGACGAGGGCCCAGAGCGACGCGACGTTGACGATCGACCCCCGGCCGTCGGCGGCGATGATCGATCGGGCGACGCCCCGCGACAGCTCGAACGGCGCGGTCAGGTTGACGGCGAGCTCCTGGCGAAAGGCGGCGCCGGTCTGGTCGAGGGCGGGCTCGATGTGGTCGATCCCGGCGTTGTTCACGAGCACATCGACGTGCCCATATCGATCGAGCGCCGCGTCGAGGAGCGCGTCTGGCGCCTCCGGTCGTGAGAGGTCGCACGCCACCGGGTGCGCGTCGCGGAGCTCGACGGCGAGCGCCTCCAGGCGCTCGATCCGTCGCGCTGCCATCACGACGCTGGCGCCGGCGGCGTCGAGGACCCTCGCGAAGCGAGCGCCGAGTCCCGAGCTCGCCCCGGTCACGATGGCGACGCGCCCGTCGAGCCGAAACGTGGAGACGGGATCGAGTCCGGTCATCACCGGAGTCTGACGCACGGTCGGCGGCCGTCGCGGCGTCGGCCGCCGGGACCGGCGGCGCGGCATCGGGCCCGATTGCCGCGGCCGACGCGGCCGGGTCGATCACACTCGCGGCGATGGGCCACGCGCACGACGCGCCGGCCGCGGCGAACCCTTCGAAACCCGCCCGGCGGGTCCTGACCGCGGTGGTGGTGCTCGTGGCCGGGATGACGGGGCTCGGGATGGTGCTCCTCTGGCCGCACACCGACCCCCGCACCCGCGCCGCGCGGCTCGGGCTGCCGAGCCGGGTCGACGCGGCCACGGTCACGAGGGTTCGGCACGGGCCCTGCAGCGGGACGCTGCCCGGCCAGGGCGCCACGTGCGAGCAGGTCCGGTTCCGTCTCACCCAAGGGCCGCAGCGAGGCCAGACGCGGGACCAGGAGTTCCCGCGTGCCCCGTCCACCCCGACCTTCACCGTGGGCGACCGGGTCGTCCTCGCCTTCAACCCGAAGGCCGACCCCGGCTTCGACTACCAGTTCGCGGACCGCCAGCGCCGGTCCTCGCTCCTCTGGCTGGCGGGCCTGTTCGCAATCGCCGTGATCGTGCTCGGGCGGTGGCGCGGGGCGGCGGCGCTCGTCGGCCTGGG
>DASZJD010000073.1 GCA_035948415.1 Acidimicrobiia bacterium
GCCTACGACGCGCTCGCCGAGCCGGTCCGCGGCCTCTGCGACCAGCTGGTCGCAATCCACCACGACCCGTGGTTCGCCGCCGACGTGGAGGCTAACGGGGGCTTCGAGTGGGACGGCGCGTGGGTGGACAAGCTCTACCCGGCCGCTCACCCGGTCGTGCGCACCCACCCAGAGACCCGCCGTGCCGGGCTGTTCGTGAATTCGCAGTTCACGCGCCTGATCCTGGGGGTCTCCGAGGTCGAGAGCGCTGCGCTGCTCGACATGCTCTACCGGCACTGCCAGCGGCCCGAGTTCGCCTGCCGGTACCGCTGGCACGAGCGGACGGTCGCCTTCTGGGACAACCGGGCCACCCTGCACTACGCCCTCGACGACTATGGCGACGCGGTGCGGATCGTCCATCGGGTGACGCTGCGGGGGGACCGTCCCTTCGGGCCCGCGATGCCGCCTCCGGGCACGGACTGATCACCGGGTGTGATGAGCCCACCGTTGATGGGCGAGGGCGTCGAAGCGGCGCGGGAACGAGCGTCGGGCTGCGACGCCGGTCGATGACACATCGGTGCTGCGGCGACTCCTGAGCCGGCTGCGGAGCGGGTCCGGTGCCGCCCGCGTCCTGGTCCCCGTGGCCGGCCTCGCGGTCGTGGCCGGCGTCGCGGTCGTCGTAGCCACGACGTCGACGGCCGCCCCCCCGACCGCGGCGCCGAGGTTCCCGACCAGGATCGTCACCCGGCCGGGAGGCGGGGTACCGGGCGCCGACTCGAGCTCCCCGGCGAGGATCGTGGACCCCGGGCGGGACCGGCCCAACCCGTTCGTGCTGGTGACGAACGGGAAGTACTACCTGTACTCGAGCCAATCGGGCACGTTCGATTCCCCGAACCTGCCGCTCTGGGTCTCGACCGACTTCGCGCACTGGAGCCCGGCGCGGGACGCCCTGCCCACGCTGCCGCGCTGGGCGACGTGGGGCTCGACGTGGGCCCCGGACGTTCGACGCGTCAACGGCGCCTGGGTCTTGTACTACTCGGCGCTCGTCAAGAGCCAGAACGGATGGACCCGGTGCATCGGGACCGCCACCGCGTCCACGCCGACGGGACCGTTCAAGCCGGTCGAACGGCTGCTGGTCTGCCAGCTCGATCGTCGCGGCTCGATCGACCCGCGGACGTTCGTCGACGGTGACGGCACCCTCTGGTTGCACTGGAAGTCCGACGACAACGCTGACCCGAACGGCACGCGGCACGCCTCCATCTACGCCCAGCGGTTGAGCGGTGACGGGCTCACGCTCGTCGGTCCGAGGACGGTGATCGTCACCGCCGACCAGCTCTGGGAGGGTCAGGTCGTGGAGGCCCCGCAGATGGTGCGCGCGAGCGGCCACTACTGGCTCTTCTACTCCGGCAACTGGTACAACACGCCGAAGTACGCCATCGGCGTGGCCGAATGCCGGGGTCCCGCCGGGCCGTGCACGAAACCGGCCTCCTCTCGGCCGTTCCTGGGGTCGAACACCCAAGGCTCCGGACCGGGCGAGTCATCACTCTTCGCCGACGGGAACGGCTACTGGATCGTGTATGGCCCCTGGGCGGTGAGATACCCGGAGAAGACGATCCGACCGGTCGCACTCGCCCACGTCGTCTTCAGCGGCTTCGGGCCATACCTGGGAGCCTTCTGACCGCGCCGGCGACGGCCGAAGATCGAATCGTCCAGGCGGGTCGGCGCAAGGCGACGGGAACGTGGTTCCGTCCTGGTTGCGACGAGCCGGACCGAGCTCGGGCTACCCGCGCTCGTCACGCTCCTGCGTCCGGCTGGCCCGATCCGCGGCCAACGCGCGTGGCGGTCGAAGCGCAGCCTCGATGACGGCGGCGACGTCACGGCCAAGCAATGCCGCGGGGTCAGTCCCTGTCTGGACCAGTGACATCAGCAGCGAGAGCACGATCGCCACGAGCCCGTTCGCGATCGGTTCAGCCTCGATGTCGCCGCGGACCACGCCGGCGGCCTGCTGCCGGCGAAGGCGCTCGCGGCACGCCTCGCGGAGCTGCTCGAGGGCCGGAATGGTCAGCAGCCGGACGCTGAACTCGGGCTCGAGCCCGGCCAGGATCCGCCGCGCCAGGGGGTGCCGCTCGACCGCAGCCACGAGCGCGAAGATCAGCGTCTCGCGCCAGCGGTCGACGTCGACGTCGTCATCAAGGGTCGACAACCCCTCGCCGATCACCGCCGCCGCGTCCTCGTCCACCGCCGCGACGAACAAGGCCTCTTTGCTCGGAAAGTAGGCGTAGGCGGCGGTGCCGCTGAGGCGAGCGTCGCGGGCGATCGCGGCGAGCGCAGTGTCGCGGTAGCCGTCCCGCCCGAAGCGGGCGATGGCGGCGTCCAAGACCACCTGCCGGGTTCGCTCCCCCTTGGTCATCGGCGATGCCGTCACCGTCACGGTCTCAGTATAAACCTATATTCATGGAATTGCGCTAATCCCTCAAATTCACTAGATTTCCGGGGGTCAGGACGCCCCCGGTGCGACCCGACGAGTGAGGACAGCCGAGGCGTCACCTCCGATCCGCCCGAAGGACGAGCCCATGACTGCGAGCCGAACTGCTTCGGAGGCCGCGAACACGAGCCGGGTCCGGCGCTTGAACCGCGCGTCCGGCGACCGGTTCGTCGAGCCTGACGTCGAGGTGACCGGTCGCCTGACCAACGAGCAGCCGATCCCCGACGAGCTGCTGTCGATCGCGGGACTCGATGTCTCGCTCACTCCGGCCCAGCGCGCCACCTTGGCCCGCGAGGAGCTCGCCTCGATCGTCCGGTTCGGGCTCCTGTTCGAGGCCGTGCTCATGTCCGGGTTCGCGTATCAGATGGCGCTGAGCGATGACGTCACGAATCCGCGCTTCACGTACGCCCTGCACGAGATCGGCGAGGAGACTCGGCACTCCCGGTTGTTCGTGCGCCTCCTGGACGAGCTCTCGCCCCGGCAGTGGAACCCGTTCGAGAGCAGACTCGCCACTGCGATCCGATCACGGCTTCTCCCCTTGCTCTTTCGGCGGCCAGCGACGCTCGACGCCCTGGTCCTGGTCGGCGAGGAAACACCGGATCTGCTCCAGCGGCTCGCAGCCGAGAACCCCGACACCGACCCGTACGTGCGAGACATCAGCCGATACCACCGCCTGGAGGAGGCTCGGCACTTGGCCTTCGCCCGCATGACCGTCGGAGAGCGTTACAAGCACGCGACGTGGACTGACCGGTTCGCGGTTCGCTGGATCGTGCCGCTCATGACCGTCTTCATGTTCGACATGATCGTGCAGCCCTTCGTCTACCGGACGGTTGGGCTTCCGTCGGTCCGCACCTGGCTCCGAGTCCGCCGGCAGCCCGAGCGCGTCGCGTTGCGCCGCCAGGTGGCTCGCGCCGTGCTCGATGGCCTGATCGCCGCCAATGTCCTCGAGCGCGGCCGCGTTCCCCTCTTCTGGCGACGCGTAGCCGGGTGAGCCGCCAGGCAGCCTGAGATACCAACGGCAGGACAGGGCGCGGCCAATGGAGGTCGACCACTTCCCCGCGACAGATGCAGGGGTGGTGGGATCTGTGGTGGGTACTGTCGAGCGGTTGGGTGCGCCCACGGTCTCCACCTCGTCGCCGAATCCTGGCGACGGCCATGGGTGGCGACTCGTCCGCGTCTTCGTCTCACTGGCTGTGGTCCTCGGCTTGATCGCGTGCAGCTCCGGGAGCGCATCGCGTTCCGCCGTTCGGGGACCGCCGACGATCACGCGCCCGACCATCTGGCTGCGGCGCTCGACATCGATCAGCCCGACCGCGTTGCCGCTCCGAGACCAGCACTACGTCACCGATGCGCCGAGACCGGGATACGTGTTCGTCTGCGATCCCAAGATGTTCCAGCAGCGCAATGGTCCTGGTGCGCGGCGCGAAGGCCCGTGGATCAACAGAGCGTCCGGTACCTACGACGTGACACAGAAGCCCGTCGACTCCGGGAACGTCCGCTACCCCAACGCGCGGTTCACGATCACGACGACCGGCACCCAGCGGGTGATCACCGGTAACGGCTTCCCACTCGGGGTGCCAACCGGACGGTTCCCGGTTCAAGCCAGCGAGCCGGCGTATCTATACGACCCGAACCCGAACGCGGTCACGGCCCAACACATCTCCTACTCGATTCCGCGCTACCCCACGCTGGCGGCATCCCCCTCATGTACCTATAAGGAGGTTGGGATCACGCTCGACGGCGTGCCGGTACATGTCCCGCTCGACTCCAGTGGCCGAAACGAACTCGCCTACCAAATCCAAGACGTCTGCACCGGCGTACCGCAACCCGGCGGCGGATATCACCGGTTCTCACTTTCCGAGTGCACGCCCAATATCCACGAACGAACCGCTCTGGTCGGTTACGCGCTCGACGGATTCGGCATCTTCAGCCCCTACGACGACAACGGGAAGGAGCTCACAACCGCGGATCTCGATGTCTGCCACGGCACGACCTCAACCATCCCGTGGGAAGGAAAGCACGTCACCACGTACCACTACGTGATGACACGAGACTTTCCGAACACGGTGGCATGCTTCCGAGGCACACCAACCAGAAATGCCTTCCCCGCTCTCCCCGGCGCTCCTCCACAGCGCTAAAGCAAATGGCGCAAGCGGCTGAATACGTCGGACCGCGTATGAACATGCCCAGGGTGGCCGATCTTGAGGCTCGGCTGGCACGACCGCCAAAGCCCGGAGCGTTCAGCGTTGCCAAGCTGGAGGGTCTCCCGGGCCGGGAAACGGCTCGGGACCCAGGCCGAGTCGTCAGACCCAGACACAGAAGGCCAGCACGTACACCACCCGAATGTCTATCGTCGCTCATGCCTCACAACGTCGTGCACTTCGCCATCCACGCCGACGACGTCGACCGTGCTCGCCGCTTCTACGAAGCCGTGTTCGGCTGGCGGTTCGAAGCCTGGGGCCCGCCCGGCTTCTACAACGTCATCACCGGAGACGACGACCATCCCGGCATCCACGGAGCGCTCCACAGCCGGGAGGAACGACTCGCTGGTACCGGCACTCGAGGCTTCACGTGCACCGTCGCCGTCGAGGATCTAGGTGCCATCCGCAGGAAGGTCATCGATAACGGCGGCACCATCACTTACCAAGAAGTCCAGATACCTACCGTCGGGACTCTCACCCAATTCCTCGACACCGAGGGGAACGAGTTGGCAGCGATGGTCTACGAGAGGGAAATGTTCGGCAGGTAAACCGTCCCCCATGACACCGCCTCAAGAGGAACGGCCAGTTGGCAGCGACCCCACCAAACCCGAGCCCAGCACTGCCAATCTCTACGACTGAAACGATCACCACTGACACGCACAGCCGGGACTCGGATGCGACCCTCGCCCTGCAAGCGGGGCGGGTCTCAGCGCACCTCTAGCGTTTCCTGAAGTTCCCCGCCGGCTGCGTGCGGTGCAGCGACGCGACGAGGACGGCCAGCAGAGGAGGTTGAGCAGCATGTCGTTCGTCACGAGTCACATGTCCATCTCTCTCGACGGTTTCGTGGCTGGACCTGACCAGAGCGAAGAGAACCCGCTTGGCGTCGACGGAATAAAGCTCCACCGCTGGCATCTCAACGATCCCAAGCACCAAGTCGACCAGGCCTTCACCGATCGGCTGCTCGGCCCCCGCGGGGCCTACATCATGGGCCGCAACATGTTCGGCCCGGTTCGTGGCGAGTGGGGCAACTCGGATTGGCGCGGTTGGTGGGGTTCCGAGCCGCCGTACCACGCCCCGGTGTTCGTACTGACTCATTACCCGCACGACCCAATCACGATGGAGGGCGGGACGATCTTCTACTTCGTCGATGGCTTCGACGCGGCCTTGGCCAAGGCGACGGAGGAGGCCGGCGACCGCGCGATCGACGTCGCGGGCGGGGCGAGCGCAGTTCGCCAGGCGTTGCAGGCCGGCTGCCTCGACGAGCTCGTGCTCGACCTCGTCCCGGTGGTGCTGGGGAGCGGGGAACGGATCTTCGATGACCTGTCGGAGCTATCCGCCGAGCCAGTCGAGGTGGCCACCTCACCGCTGGCCACCCATATCGTCTACAGGATTACTTAGCCAAGTGCTGAGCACAGGGCACGTGCCGACGGCAATTGAATACGCGCCATCCCTGCCGGGTGTATCTCAGGCGACGACGAGCCCAATCGCCGGTCCGCTGGGATCAAAGACGGTTCCGTTTGCGGCCCGTCAGCATAGGGGTGCGACATAGTCCACCTCACTGCAAGAGGGACGAGTTCGGTGCGCATATCTTGTGGAGCCGCGACCCGTTGCCTTCCTTAACCGACCGAAGCGGATCCGCATGGCAAGCAACACCGGGTGCTCTTGAAGGCGCTCGTCGCTCGCCACTCCCCTTCCCGCAGGATCCCCGGTTGGCTCGGAGTAGCGTCCGCATCCAGCGGACACGAAAGAGGTTGCAGATGCCCATTGGATTGCGATTGAACTTCCCAGAGAACACGATCGAGGACTACGACAAGATCTGCAAAGCACTCAATTTCCCGGCGGACTGGCCTGACGGGCTCATCGCGCATGGATCCCACGACGCGGGTGGGCACCTCGGCGTGAGCGACGTTTGGGAGTCCCGACGGCATTTCGACCGTTTCGCGGAAGGGCGACTGCAGAAGGCGATGGGCGAGGCGATGGGCGACCGCGCCCGGGCCCCTGAGATCACCGAGCGCGACTTTCACAGCTGGTATTCCCGCGAGGTCGGGCAGAGATGACGTGAGACCTTCCGCCGCGGTTCGACGCGACGGGATAGCACCCAACCGGACGACAAGACCGCCGGGATGGCGCAATCAGATCGGGATGCAGGGCACGCCGGGGACCCAACGATCAACTCAGCAGTCAACGACCGGGCGCTTGCTGATCGCGCGCTTTTGTGGCTGTCTTGTTCGATGGGTGCGTCGATCGAGCCGAGGACTCGCTGAGGACAGCGCGGCGGCCCATAGCCTTTGTCCGTTGATGGCTAACGAAATGGTGGCGAGTCGGCCTGTACGCCGGATTCTGTCCGGAGCGTCTGCCCGACGCTCCGGGGCGGCCATCCCTCTCGGCTGTCGGTTGCCCGCCAGCTCTAGCGGCCTACCCGGGGGTGTCTATAGACGGGCCGTCCTCCCCCTGTCTGGCCTTGCTCCCGGTGGGGTTTGCCGAGCCGCCCGGGTCACCCCGGGCGCTGGTGCGCTCTTACCGCACCGTTTCACCCTTGCCTGTGCGGCTGACGCCGCCATCGGCGGTCTGTTCTCTGTGGCACTGTCCTGCGGGTCGCCCCGACTGGGTGTTACCCAGCACCGTGCCCTGCGGAGTCCGGACGTTCCTCGGACCGACCGAAGCCGGCACGCGGCCGCCCGGCCGACTCGCTACCAGCGCCATTCTCCCACCCCCGGGGCACGGCGGTGGGGCGGGTCGGGCCATCGGGCCGGGGCCGCCGAGCCACGCCCTCTACGCTCTCCGCCCGATGGCCCGACCTGACGCACTCACCCGGGCTGAGTCCCGACTGGTGGATCGCCGGGAGCGCCTCCGCCGTGACGAGGTCGCGGCCCTTGCCGCCCTTCCACTCGACGCGCTGCCGGACCTCGTCGCGCTGGCGCACCGCGTCCGACTCAGCTTTTGCGGCCCGACGGTCGAGCTCGAGAGCCTCATCAACGCCAAGTCGGGGGCGTGTCCCGAGGACTGCGCCTTCTGCTCGCAGTCGGCCCGTTTCCACACCGACGTCGACGTCTACCCGTTCCTCGACCTCGACGAGGTGCTCGCAGCGGCGAGGGGGACCCGCGCCGCCGGCGCGACGCAGTTCTGCATCGTGGTGGCGGTGCGCAACCCCGAGGAGCGGCTGCTCCGGCGGGTCCTGGAGGCGGTGGGCGCGGTCCGGGGCGAGACCGGCCTCGAGGTCGCGTGCTCGCTCGGGCTCCTCGAGCGGGAGCAGGCGAACCGACTCGCCGCCGCGGGAGTCCGCCGCTACAACCACAACCTCGAGGCCTGCCGCGCCGTCTTCCCCAGCATCTGCACGACGCACAGCTACGACGACCGCGTCCGGACCGCCCGCATCGCCGCCGAGGCGGGCATGGAGCTGTGCTCGGGCGGGATCGTCGGCCTCGGCGAGACCCTCGAGCAGCGGGTCGACTTCGCGTTCGAGCTGGCCGCGCTCGACCCGTGCGAGGTCCCGATCAACTTCCTCGATCCCCGACCGGGCACGCCACTCGCAGCGCGGCCGCTGCTCTCGGCGCGCGAGGCCCTCCAGGCCGTGGCGTTGTTCCGACTCGTGCTGCCGTCGGCGTGGCTGCGCCTCGCCGGCGGCCGAGAGCGCGTCCTGGGCGAGCTCCAGGCCATGGGCCTGCTCGCGGGCGCGAACGCGCTGATCGTCGGGAACTACCTCACCACGGCCGGCCGCCCCCCCGACGCGGACGTGGCGCTGCTGGACGCGCTCGGCATGCCGGTGGCCGACGGGCCGGGCGAGGGTCGCTTCGTCGTCGACGGCGCCGGCGCCCATGCTCGCCCGCCCCGCGCGTCGATCCCGGTCCAGGCCGACTGACGCCTGGAGGGGCCGCCGGTCAGCGGAGGTGGCCGGTGTCGTTGAAGCTGATGAGCACCGGCCCGGACGGCCCGGGACCGACGCGCGAGATCGACGCCACGTCGAGCCGCAGCCGCCAGGCGAAGAGGTCCCCGAGGTCGAGCGCGACGAGGATCATCGTCTTGATCGGCGACACGTGGCTCACGACGATCACGGTCCCGTCGGCCGCCCGCTCCAGGAGCGCGAGCGTGCACGGCTCGACGCGACCACGCAGCTCGGCGAGACTCTCGCCGCCCGGCGGCGCGAAGGCGGGGTCGGCGCGCCACTGCGCCGCGACCGCGGGCGGGAGGTCGGCGAGGCGCCGCTCGTCCCAGTCCCCGTAGTCCATCTCCGTCAGGCTCGGCTCCACCTCGACCTCGACACCGGTCGCGCCGCCGATGGCGGCGGCGGTCTCGCGAGCGCGGTCGAGCGGGCTGGTCAGGATCAGCGAGACCGGGTCTCGACGCAGCGCCGCCGCGACCGCGGCGGCCTGCTCGCGGCCGCGCTCGTTGAGCGTCGGGTTCGCGCGACCGAGCAGCAACCCGGCCCGGTTGGCGTCGGTCTCGCCGTGGCGCACGAGCACGATCACGACGGCGCGCCCTCGCGGAGTCGACCCGACCGCAGGAAGGTCCGACGCGGCTCGATGAGATAGAGGTCGAACTGGCCCACGATCCACCACCAGCCCACGAGGCCGACGAGCTCCTCGAGGAGCACGACCCACCACGCGGGCAGCAGCCCTTCGTTGCCGAAGCCGTCGCCGAGGAACGGCCAGAGGAATACGTGGTCCTGCGTGAACGCGCCGGACAACACCAGCCCGACGAAGACGCCGATCGGGAGGCACAGCAGCCGGCGCCGCAGCAGCCGGGAGCGTCCTGCGGTGGCCGCCATCACGAGCGTGAACAGCCCGACCGCGAACACGAGGGTGTGCCCGACCGCCCGGTGCCCGACGGGCGCGTCGACGAAGAGGGGCGCCAGTGCGCCGAGCGCGACGAGGCGGTAGTCGAGGCCGCTGCTCCGGAACACGTTGGCCACGAGCAGGATCGAGAGGGCCGTGGACCAGAGCAGCACGACGTCAGGGCTGGTCGAGGGCGGCGTTCACGAGCAGGTCGGCGTCGGTGTTCAGCTCCCGGGGGACGTGGGCGAGGTCGACGACCTCGTACTCCGCGAGCAGGGCCCGGGCTCGCTCGAAGAGGGGCCGGAGCGGCGGGTGCTTGAGCTTCCAGGCCCCCTGCAGCTGACGGACCACGAGCAGGGAGTCGGCGCGAACCCGCGCCACCCGAGCGTGGTGCGGGCGCGCCGCCTCGAGGCCGGCGATGACGGCCCGGTATTCGGCCACGTTGTTCGTCGCCACGCCGATCCGCTCGCTGACCGTGGCGAGCCGGGTCGGCGGGTCGGTGGTCGGGTCGAGGACCACGGCTCCGATCGCGGCCGGCCCCGGGTTGCCGCGTGCGCCGCCGTCGCAGTAGATGAGGACCTCGTCGGGGCCCGTCACGGCACGAGGATGCAGCCGCAGTTGTCGCAGTAGGCGACGGCGCCGTCGCCCCGCCTGCGGATCTGGTCCACCTCGGTCGCCGGGACGGCGAGGTGGCAGCCCTGGCACGTCGACCCGACGAGGCGGGCGGCGCCGACCCCGTTGGCGCGGGCTCGGCGCCGCTCGTAGTCGGCGACCAGGCCGGGCTCGATCCCGGCCGCCAGCTGGTCGCGCGCCGCCTGCTCGACCGCCATCGAGGCCTCGAGCTCCTGCTGGCGCTGGCCGAGCTCGTCGCGCGTCCGCGCCGCGTCGGCCTCGGCCGCCTGCCACTCGGCGTCGACGGTGGCGAGCTCGCCGTCGAGCGGCTCGCGCTGCTCCATCGCGCCCAGCTCCCGGTCCTCGACGGTCCGCTGACGGCGCCGGAGCTGCTCGACGTCGGCCTGCAGCGCCTGCAGCTCGCGCGGTGACGCCACCTCACCGGAGTAGAGGCGACGCTCGGCGGCGCCGGCCTGCTCGCCGAGCTGGGCCGCCTCGTCGGCGAAGCGCTGCTCCTGGCGAGCGACCTCGTCCCGCTGGGCCTGCCGCGCCTGGCGGTCCGCCGCCAGGACCTCGCGCCGTTCGGTCAGGCCGGCGAGCCGGGCCCGCTCGGGCAGCGCGTCCCGCTGGTGGCGCAGCCGGTCCAACGCCAGGTCGCGCTCCTGGAGGGCGAGGAGCGGCTCGAGCGCGGTCACGCGTCGCACCCTACGAGCCGGGTGGCGCCCCCCACCATCCCCCGGCCGGCGCTACGTGCTCGGCGTCGTGCTGGGGGTCGTCCTCGGCGTCGTCGTCGGAGGCGCGGTCGGCGGAGCCGACGGCGGCGTGATCACCACCGTCGGCGGCGGGCCGACCGGCACCGACGGACCGCCCGGTAGCGCCCCCGGCCCGCCGGCGACGCGACCGAGCGGGGTGATCGTCCCGCCGGGCCGCTGGCACGCCGGCCCCGGATCGGGCAGCGGCAGCGCGGGCTGGCCCGCGAGGGCATGGTCCATGAAGTCCTTCGACGCCGGTGCCGCGGTCTGCCCGCCGAACCCAGCGCCGGGGATCCGGCCGGCCGGGTTGCCGTGCCAGATGAAGTCGGCGAGCTGCGCCCCGCCCGTGAACTCGAGGAAGTTGGCGTCGGTCAGGTTGTCGGTGGTGCCGGTCTTCCCGGCCGCGTCGCGGCCGTTCAGCTGCGCCGCGGTGCCGGTGCCGCCCGTGATCACACCCTTGAGGAGGTCGGTCTCGCAGTCGGCGGTGTCCTTGCTGATCACCTGGGTGCCGGGCAGGTTCTTGGCGTCGAAGATGACCTGGCCCTGCGGACCGACGATCTTTGACACGAACACCGGGCTGTGGTGCACGCCCTCGTTGGCGATCGTGCTCGCCACCGTGGCCATCTCCAGCGCCGTGGTCTCGACCGTGCCGAGCGTCAGGGTCAGGACCGGCTTCAGCGTGGTCTGGGTGATGCCCATCTTGTGGGCGGTGTCGATCACCTTCGGGAAGCCGACCGCCAGCTCGGTGCGGGCGAAGGCGCAGTTCACCGAGCCCGCGGTCTGCTGGCGCAGTGTCCCCACTCCCCCCGCCTCGGCGTTCTGGGTCATGCCCCACGGCGGCAGGACGCACGGCGAGGTCCCGTCGACGATGTCGTTCGGCGAGAACCCCGACTCGAGCGCGGCGGCGAGGGTGATGACCTTCCACGTCGACCCCGCCTGGCGGCCGGGGTAGAGGGTGGCGATGTTGTACTGGTGGCCAGCGAAGTTTCCGCCCCCGCCGACCATGGCGCGGACCTCGCCGGTCTTGGGGTCCATCGCCACCAGCGACCCGGTGAACCCGGCCGGGCTGCCGAGGTCGTGGTCGACCACGCTCTGGGCCAGGTCCTGCAGGCGCGGGTCCTGGGTCGCGTAGATCTTCAGGCCGCCCTTCAGAACCGCGTTCTGGCGCTCCTGGGTCGTCTTGCCGAGCGCGGCGTAGACCGGGTCGGTGAAGAGGCGCAGCTGGACCTCGGCGACCCAGGCGTTCGTGGGCCGCAGGTCCGACGGCGGCTTGATGGTCGGGAGCGGCTCCTGGTTCGCGGCGTCAGCCTGGGCCTGGGTGATGTAGTGCTCGATGACCATCCGCTGGAGGGCCTCGGCCCGACGCTTGCGGGCGCCGGCGGGGTTCGTGAACGGGTTGTTGCCCTCGGGGTTGTTGATGAGCCCAGCGAGCAGCGCCGCCTCGCCGACGGACACCTGGCCGAGCTGGGTCGCCTGCACCCCGAACGGGGACGCCGCGTCGGCCTTGAGGAAGAGCCGCTCGGCGGCGGCCTTCACCCCGTACGAGCCCTGCCCGAAGTACACGGTGTTCAGGTACTGCTCGAGGACCTGGCGCTTCGAGTACTTCTTCGCCAGCCGCAGGGCGAGGAGGATCTCCTTCAGCTTGCGGTTCACGTCCCGCTTCGAGGTCAGGATGCGCTGCTTGACGAGCTGCTGGGTGATCGTCGATCCGCCCTGGACGATCTGGCCCGACGAGATGTTCCGCACCGCGGCCCGGAACACCCCGTTGAGATCGATGCCGTCGTTGCTCCAGAACGTCTTGTCCTCGACCGCGATCACGGCGTTCTGCAGGATCTTCGGGACCTCGTCGAGGCTCACGTCCTCGCGGTTCTGGGTGCCGAGCTGGCCGATCTGGGCCCCGGTGGCGTCGTAGACGGTCGACCGCTGAGCCAGCGCCCGGAGCTGGCCGATGGTGTTGCTCTGGTACTGGTAGCTCTTGGCGAACACCGCCGTCCCGGGCAGGAGCGCGGCGAGGCACGCGCCCACGGCGAACCCTCCGATCACGATGGTGGTCACCAACCGCCGGGCGGCCGGCCTAAGCCGGAACATGAAGGATCCAGATTGGCACAGCGAGAACCCGATTCTTGGTTCGCCCCTGTCCCACAAGGGTCGTCGCACCCGGTCGGTAGCCTCCGGCGGTGAGCCGCGCCGAGCTCGGGCCTGACGGCGTCCCCGCGGGCGTGCCCGTGGTCGCCACCGCGTTCGGCGCCCCGGCCCGAGGCGTGCTCCGCGACCTCGTCGCGCGGGCCCAGGCGGCCGATCCCCTGGCCCCCGTGACGGTGGCGGTCCCGTCGCCGTACGCGGGGCTGGCGCTCCGCCGCGACCTCGGCCGACGCCGCGGCCTCGTGAACGTCCGGTTCCTCCCGCTCGCCCGCGTCGCGGAGCTGCTCGGGGCACCGGCGCTGGCCGACGCCGGTCGGGTGCCGCTGACCGCGGCCCGCCGGGTCGAGGCCGTGCACGCCGCTCTCGCGGCCGATCCCGGCCCCTTCGCCGCCGTCGCCGCGACTCGGGCCACCGACGACGGCCTGGCGGCGACGTTCGCGGAGCTGCGCGGGGTCGCACCGAGCGCGCTCGCGACCCTCGCCGCCCGGGGACCCGGCCCCGCGGGGATCGTCGCGCTCTACGAGCGCTTCCTGACCCTGACGCGCTTCGGATACGACGAGCACGACCTGGCCCGCGCGGCCACGACCGCGGTCGCCGGCGGCGCCTCCCTCGACGAGCTCGGCCGCGTGATCGTCTACCTCCCGCGCCGGCTCACGGTGGCGGAGGCGAGTCTGCTGCAGGCGCTCGCCGCCGCCGGTCGCGTCACCGTCGTCGCCGCCGACGACCGGCTGCCACCCGCGCCGGCGCCCGCTCTGCTCGCCGCTCCCGATCCCGAGGACGAGGCCCGAGCCGTGGTGCGCCGGCTCCTGGCGCGCGCCGAGGCGGGCACCGCGCTCGGCCGCATGGCCATCCTCTTCCCGGTCGGCGAGCCGTACGCCCGGCTCGTGCCCGAGCTCCTCGACGGCGCCGGCGTCCCGTGGAACGGTCCGTCGCCGACGCGCCTCGCCGACACCATCGTCGGCCGCATCCTCACCGGCGTCGTCGACCTCGTCGACGCCGACTTCGCCCGCGACGCGGTCGCGGCGTGGCTGGCGGCGGGCCCGGTCCTCGACGGCGGTCGGCGGGTCCCCGCGGCCCGGTGGGACCTCGTGTCCCGCGCTGCCGGCGTCGTCACCGGCGCCGACCAATGGGCGGCTCGCCTCGAGCACTACGCCCGGGAGCTCGACGCCGAGCTGGCGGCGACGGACGACGACGCGGCGGACTGGCACGTCGGCCGGCTCGAGCGCGACCGCGACCAGGCTCGGCGACTCCTCGCCTTCGTCGACGACCTCGTGGCCCGCGCCCGGCCGCCGGAGCCCCCCGGCTGGGCTGCGCTCGCGGGCTGGGCGCGCGACCTCCTCGCCCACTTCCTCGGGGGCGAGGGCCGGCGAGGCGACTGGCCGGACCCCGAGCTCGAGGCCGCCCGCCGGATCGACGACGCCCTCGGCGAGCTCGCCACCCTCGACGAGCTCGGCAACCCGGCTGGGATCGCGCGCTTCCGGGCCGCCCTCGACGCCGCCCTCGACGCGCCGGGCGCCCACGTGGGCCGGTTCGGGACCGGCGTCTTCGTCGGACCGCTCCACGCCGCCTACGCGGCGGACTTCGATGTCGTCGCCGTCCTCGGCGGCGCCGAGGGCACCCTCCCGCCCCACGGCCGGGAGGACCCCTTCCTCTCCGACGCCGACCGCGCCGCCGCCGGGCTCGTCACGACCAGTGCGCGCCGCGGTGAGCAGCGGCGCGACTACGTCGCCGCGCTGGCGGGCGCCGAGGCCGCGCTGGTGTCGTTCCCCCGCGCCGACCCGCGGGCGCAGCAGAGCCGGCTCCCGGCCCGCTGGCTGCTCGACGTCGCCTCCGGCCACGCCGGGCGACTCGTGAGCGCCGAGCAGCTGCGCGATTCGGAGCCGGCGCCGTGGCTCGAGGTGGTGGCGTCGTTCGAGGCCGGCGTCGTCCGCGACGCCGAGCCGGGCTCGCTTGTCGAGCGCGACCTCCGGGCCCTGACCGAGTGGCGCGACGCGGGGCGCGCCGTCGCCGACCACCCGCTCGCCGAGGGGGCGCTCGGGCGCGGCTACGCGCTCGCGGCCCGACGGGCCTCGGCCGCGTTCACGGCGGCCGACGGCAACGTGGGCCCGTCGACCGGTCGCGGCGAGGACGGGCGGCCGATCGGCGCCACCACGCTCCAGGACTGGGCCGTCTGCCCGTTCCGGTACCTGCTGGGCCGGGTGCTGCGGGTCCGCGAGCTCCCGCGTCCCGAGGCCGCGGACACGATCCGTCCCCTCGAGGAGGGGACCCTGATCCACAGCATCCTCGAGCGGTTCGTGCGCGAGCGCCCGCCGTCGTCCCCCTCGAAGGCCTGGGACGAGCGCGATCGGGCCCGGATGGCGGCGATCGTCGACGCCTGCTGCGACGACGCGGAGGCGCGCGGGGTCACCGGCCGACCGCTGCTGTGGCGGTTCGCTCGCCGTCGCATCGAGCGGAGCGCGCTCCGGTTCCTCGACATCGACGCCGCCCGCCGCCGCGAGCGCGACGCCGCGCCCGCGGCCGACGGGCTCGAGCTGGCCTTCGGGATCGGCGGGCAGCCGGGCGTCGTCGTCCCGCGTCCCGGCTCGGAGCCGGTCACGTTCCGCGGCCGCATCGACCGCGTCGACCGGTCCCCCGACGGGACCCGCGTCGTGGTGTACGACTACAAGAGCGGGAACCCGGACCGCTACCCGCGGCTCGACCAGGATCCCGTCGACGCCGGACGGCTCCTCCAGCTGCCCGTGTACGCGCTCGCGGCGGTCGAGCGCACCGGCGCGCGGCACGCCGAGGCGTACTACTGGTTCACGCGCGCGGCCGCCGTCGAGGACGCCTTCGACGGCTTCGTGCTCGACGCGCCGGTCCGGGCCCGGTTCGACGCCGTCGTGAACGCCATCGTCGACGGCGTCGAGCAGGGATGCTTCCCCGCCTACCCCGGTGAGCCCACGTACGATCCTCGGGGCCAGCGTGAGACCTTCGACCACTGTTTCAGCTGCCCGTACGACCGCCTCTGCCCCCTCGACCGGGGGGCGGCGTGGGCGCGGAAGGCCGGGGACCCGGCGCTCGACCCGTTCTGGGCCCTCGAGGCCGAGACCGATCGGGCGCCGTGAGCGTCGTGCACGACCAGCCCGCCCGCGACCGGGTGCGGGACGCGCACGACACCAGCCTCTTCGTCGAGGCCGGTGCCGGGACGGGCAAGACCACCGCGCTCGTCGACCGCGTCGTTGCGCTCGTCGCCGCCGGTCACGTGGAGCTGCGGCACCTCGCCGCGATCACGTTCACGGAGGCGGCCGCGGCGGAGCTGCGGGACCGCGTGCGCGCCGCGCTCGAGCAGGTCACGGCGGCCGCGGACCCGGCGCGCGACCCGATCGAGCGACAGCGTTGCGCGGCCGCCCTCGAGCAGCTCGACGAGGCGGCGCTGACGACGCTCCACGGGTTCGCGCACCGGATCCTCAGCGAGCATCCGTTCGAGCTCGGCCTGCCACCCGGCTTCCGAGTGCTGGAGGAGATCGAGGCCAGCGTCGCGTTCGAGCAGCGGTGGGCCGCCCTCGTCGACGAGCTCTACTCGGACCCCGCGCTGCAGGACGCGCTCACGACCTGGCTCGCGGGCGGGCTCACGGTGGCGAACCTTCGGCCCGCCGCCGTCGCCCTCTCGACCTACCACGACCGGCTGCCGCCGCCGGCGGACCCGCCGGCGACGCCGGCACCGCGGGTGGCGGACCTGCGCGTGTCACTCGACCGGCTCCTGGCCCTGCGGCGGGACGCCTGCACCGACGGCGAGGACCTCCTGGCCCGGCACATCGACGCCCTCGTCGCCTACCGGGACGCCCTCGCCGCCGCCGCCGATCCGCTCGACGTGCTTGACGCGATCTTCGCCGTGCCCCGGCTCGAGTGTCGCCGCGGCCGGCGGGCCTGCTGGCACGACGTCGACGCCGCACGAGCTGCCTGCGCCGACGCCGAGGTGGTGCGGGTCGACGTCGTGAACGAGCTCCGCCGGGGCGCCCTCGCGGTCTTGACGACCCGCCTCGCCGCGTTCGCTCGCCGGAGCGCCGACGAGCGCCGCCACGAGGGTCGCCTGTGGTTCCACGACCTCCTCGTGCTCGCCCGCGACCTGCTGCGCGACCACCCCGGAGCCCGGTCGGCCACCGCGGCCCGCTACCGGTGCCTGCTGGTCGACGAGTTCCAAGACACCGACCCGCTCCAGATCGAGCTCGCGGTGCTGCTGGCGACGTCGGACCCGGACCCGGCGCGCCGGCGATGGTCGGACGTCGAGGTCCGACCCGGCGCCCTGACCCTCGTCGGGGACCCGAAGCAGGCCATCTACCGGTTCCGCGACGCCGACCTGCGCGTGTACCACGAGGCCCGCGAGCGCCTCGGCCTCGAGCCGGTGGCC
This sequence comes from Acidimicrobiia bacterium, assembly GCA_035948415.1. Lineage (NCBI taxonomy): Bacteria > Bacillati > Actinomycetota > Acidimicrobiia > Acidimicrobiia bacterium. The sequence goes on from DASZJD010000073.1 coordinate 17,331, forward strand.
CTCGTCGAGAACTTCCGGTCGGCGCCGCCGATCCTCGACGCCGTCAACCACGTCTTCGAGACGCTGCTCGACGAGATCGCCGGCGTGCAGGCCGCGCACGTGCCGCTGCACGCGCACCGGGACGTCCCCGCCGACCGGACTCGGGTCGCCGCGATCGGAGCGGCGGCGGAGGCGCCGGTCGCCGAGGTGCGCAAGCACGAAGCCGCCGAGATCGCGGCCACCGTGCGCCAGATCGTGGACGAGGGCTGGCCCGTGGACGACCACGGACGCGTCCGCGCCGCGGTCGAGCGCGACATCGCGCTCCTCATCCCGTCGCGGACGGTGCTGCCCGCGCTCGAGGCGGGCCTCGAGGAGGCCGAGATCCCGGTGCGGGTCGAGTCGCAGAGCCTCGTGTACTCGACCGCGGAGGTCCGCGACCTGCTGTCGGTCCTCGCCGCCGTCGACGACCCCACCGACGAGATCGCGATCGTCGCCGCCTTGCGCTCCCCCGGCTTCGGGTGCACCGACGCCGAGCTCGTCGAGCACGCCGCCGCCGGCGGGGGGTGGGACTACCGCCGGGAGCCGGCGGTCGGCGACGCGGACCCGGTCGCCGGCGCGCTGCGCTCGCTGCGGGGCTTCTGGGAGGCGCGATGGTGGCGAACCGTGAGCGGGACGGTGGCCGCGGTCGTGCGCGAGCGGCGGCTGCTCGAGCTGGCGGCGCGACATCGACGGCCGCGGGACCACTGGCGGCGCATCCGGTTCGTCCTCGACCAGGCGAGAGCCTGGGAGGACGCGGGTGAGACCAGCCTGCGCGGGTTCGTCGAGTGGGCTCGTCGGCAGGCCGAGGAGGGGGCGCGCGTCAACGAGTCGGTCGCCCCTGAGCCCGACGACCCGGCGCTGCGGATCCTCACCGTGCACGGCGCCAAGGGCCTCGAGTTCCCGATCGTGATCCTCGCCGGGCTCAACACGGTGCCGTCGAACCAGCCGCCGCCGGTCCTCTGGGGCCCGTCCGGGCCCGAGCTGCACGTGGGCGCGGCGTCGCGGGGCACCCTGGTCGAGACGCCGGGCTTCGCGGCGCGGCGGCGCGACGAGCAGGCCCACGACGAGGCCGAGCGCCTCCGCCTCCTCTACGTCGCGATGACGCGGGCCCGGGACCACCTGGTCGTGAGCCTGCACCACAAGGCGAACGGCCCCTGCCACGCCGCGCGCCTCGCACCCCGGCTGGCCGCCGCCCCCCACGAGGACCTCGTGCCACGCCAGGGCGCCCCGCCGCGCCGCCCTCGCGTCTCGCCGCCGCCCGCCAGCGCCGACCCCGCCCGGCGCCAGGCGTGGATCGAGCACCGGCTCGCTGTCATCGAGCGCGCCAGCGCGCCGGGCTCGATCGCGGCGACGACGTTGGCCGAGCTCGAGCGCGAAGACCTCGAGGTGGCGGTGGACGCGCGTCCGCCGTGGCAGCGGGGTCGGGCCGGGACCGCGCTGGGCCGCGCCGTCCACGCCGTCCTCCAGACCGTCGACCTCGCGACCGGCGCCGGTCTCGAGGCGACGGCACGCGCGCAGGCCCTGGCCGAAGGCGTCGGCGACCGCGAGGCCGAGGTCCGGACGCTGGCGGCCAGCGTCCTCGCCGCACCGACCGTGCAGGCCGTCGTGGCCGGCGGCTGGCCCCGGTGGCGGGAGGTGCCGGTCGCGGCCGAGGTCGAGGGCGTCCTCCTCGAAGGCTTCGTCGACCTCCTGGCCCGCGGCCCGGAAGGCCTCGTCGTGGTCGACTACAAGACCGACCGGGCTCCGACCGACGCCGACCTGGACGCCGCGGTCGCCCGCTACTCGGTCCAGGGCGCGGCGTACGCGCTCGCGCTCGAGGCCGCGCTGTCAGAGCCGGTGGCTCGGTGCGTGTTCGTGTTCGCCCGGGCCGGCGGCGCGCTCGAGCGCCCGATCGTCGACCTGCCCGCCGCGATCAGTGCCGTGCGCGAGCGCCTGGTCTCGATCCCGGCGTGACCGCGGACTGGAGCCGGGTCAGACCACGCGGACGTTGCGGGCCTCGTCGCCCTTGCGACCGGGACCGATCTCGAACTCGACCTTCTGGCCCTGCTGCAGGGTGCGGTAGCCCTCGCCCTCGATCTGCGAGAAGTGCACGAAGACGTCGTCACCGCCCTCGCGGGCGATGAACCCATACCCCTTCTCGGCATTGAAGAACTTCACGGTGCCGTTGACCATTCGATCAACTCCTCAGCGCTCGCAGTTGACCAACTGATCAACGCTCCTTCAAACCGCCGCAAACCCTAGCAAGGCACCCCGCGCCGCCCGCGGCCTGGTGCCGGGGCGTCCGGGCGGCTAGGTTGAGAATCACTATCAGGATGGTTCTTGGATCAGGAGGGTCATGGCCCGCGATCGATCCGCCCGATGGCGCCGCGGGGCCGCGGTCGTCCTGGTCCTCGGGGCGGTCCTGGCCCGCGGCCCGGCCGCCGGCGCCGGCACCACGGGCGCGGCGGGCGGCCGGCTCAGCGTGGTGGCCACCGTCAACATGTGGGGCAGCATCGCCAAGCAGCTCGCGGGAACCCAGGCCAGCGTCACGAGCATCATCACCAACCCGAACACCGACCCGCACAGCTACGAGGCCACGCCCGCGGACGGGCGCGCGATCGCGTCGGCCCGCTTCGTCATCGAGAACGGGGTCGGCTACGACCCGTGGGCCCAGCGGCTCCTGGACGCGAACCCCGGCGGCAGCCGGACCGTCCTCAACGTCGGCCAGTTCCTCGGCGTCCCGGCCGACGGGAACCCGCACCAGTGGTACTCGCCCGACAGTGTCCGGCGGTTCACCGACCGGGTGACGACCGAGCTGTCACGGCTCGACCCCCGTGACCGCGCGTACTTCGCGCGCCAGCACGCCGCGTTCGAATCGGCGCTGGCGCCCTATCACGCCCTCATCGCGCAGATCGGGGCCGAGTTCGGCGGCACGTCCATCGGGGCGTCCGAGAGCATCATGAGCCCACTGGCAGCCGCGCTCCGGCTGCCGCTGCTGACGCCGACGACGTTTCTCCGGGCGATCAGCGAGGGAACCGATCCCACCGCGGCCGACAAGACCACCGTCGACCAGCAGATCCAATCGAAGGCCATCAAGGTCTTCGTGTTCAACAGCCAGAACTCCACTCCGGACATCGCTCGGCTCGTGTCTGCGGCCAAGCGGGCGGCGATCCCGGTGACGACCGTGACCGAGACCCTGGCGCCGCCCACGACCACGTTCCAGGCCTGGCAGGTCCGCCAGCTGCAGGCCCTCCGCGCCGCCTTGCAGCGAGCCGTCGGCCGGGCCAGCACCGCGCCGTCCTCGTGACGCCGGGACGCGGCGACCTCGACGGCGCACCGGGGCGCCCCCGGGTGGTGGACCCACCGGTGTCGAGCCCGGCGGTCGAGCTCCGAGGCGCCGCCGCTCGCGTCGGGGGCCGGACCGTGTGGCACGACGTGGACCTCACGGTGCAGCGCGGCGAGCTCGTCGCCGTGCTCGGACCGAACGGCGTCGGCAAGTCGACCCTGCTCCGGGCGCTCCTCGGCCTCGTGCCGCTCGCGGCCGGCGACGCCGTCGTCCTCGGCGCCCGGCCGGGATCGGCCGGACCCCGCATCGGCTACCTGCCGCAGCGTCGGAGCTTCGACCCCGGGCTTCGGATCCGCGGCGTCGACGTCGTGAGGCTCGGGATCGACGGGCACCGCTGGGGTGTCCCGCTCCCGGGTGGGCGAGGCCGGCGCGCCGTGGACCGCCGCGTGGCCGAGCTCGTCGAGCGGGTGGGGGCGTCGGCCTACGCCGGGCGACCGATCGGCGAGTGCTCGGGCGGCGAGCAGCAGCGGCTGCTCATCGCGCAGGCCCTCGCCCGCGACCCGGCGCTGCTGCTCCTCGACGAACCCCTCGACAGCCTGGACCTCCCGAACCAGGCCGCTGTGATGGCGCTCGTCGAGCGCATCCGGTGCGACGGAGACGTCACCGTCCTCGTCGTCGCCCACGACGTGAACCCCGTCCTCTCCTACCTCGACCGGGTCGTGTACCTCGCCGGCGGCGGGGCCGCGATCGGGACGCCCGAGGAGGTGATCACCACCGAGACCCTGAGCCGGCTCTACGGGGTCCCGATCGAGGTCCTGCGCGCGTCGGACGGCCGCCTCGTGGTCGTCGGGCAACCGGAGGCGCCCACCTACCACCCGTCGCTGCACCGGAGCGAGCATCGTGACGCTGGCTGACGCCGGCTCGACGCCCGCGCCCTCCTGGAACCTCGTCGACGACGTCCACCAGCTGCTGTCGTTCCACTTCATGGTCAACGCGTTCCGAGCCGGGACGATCGTCGCCGTCGTGGCCGGGGTGGTCGGCTGGTTCGTGGTCCTGCGTCGGCAGGCGTTCGCGGCTCACACCCTGTCACTCGTCGGGTTTCCCGGCGCCGCCGGCGCGCTGTGGCTCGGCGCGTCGGCGACCGTCGGCTACTTCGGCGCGTGCGCCGCCGGCGCCGTGCTCGTCGCCCTGGCCCGGGGTGACGGCGGCGACGGCGACGCCACCGAGGCGGCCGTCATCGGGACGTTCCAGTCGTTCGCGCTCGCCGCCGGCTTCTTGTTCGTCACCCTGTACTCGGGGTTCCTGACCGGCGTGGAGGCGCTCCTGTTCGGCAGCTTCCTCGGCATCACCGACGCGCAGGTGTTGGCCCTGGCCGCGGTCGCGCTCGCCGCCCTCGCCGTCGTGGCGCTGACGGGCCGGCGGCTGCTGTTCGCGTCCGTCGACCCGGACGTCGCCGCCGCGGCCGGGATCGGGGCGCGGCGACTCGGCGTCGCGTTTCTGATCGTCCTCGGGCTCGCGGTCGGCGCCGCCAGCCAGATCACCGGCTCCCTCCTTGTCTTCGCGCTGCTCATCGCGCCGCCGGCGACGGCCCACCTCCTGACGGCCCGGCCGGTCGCGGGGCTCACCCTCTCGGTCGCGCTCGGGCTGGCGACGGTGTGGCTGGCCCTGGCCGCCGCCTACTACTCGAACCGACCCGTCGGCTTCTGGGTCACCTCGATCGCCTTCGTCGGGTACCTGGGCGCCCGCACGGGCCGCTGGGCGCGCGAGCGCCGGGCGGCGCGGGCGTGACCGTCGCGTCGGTGCTCGCCGTGGGCTCGGGCATCGGCGACCTCCTCGCGCACCCGTTCATGCGTGAGGCGCTCCTCGCGGGGACCGCGATCGCGGGGGCTGCTGGTGTCGTCGGCTACTTCGTGGTGCTGCGGGTGCAGGTCTTCAGCGGCGACGCCCTCAGCCACGTCGCCTTCGCCGGCGCCCTCGCCGCCCTCGCGGCCGGGCTCGACCTGCGCCTGGGTCTCTTCGCCGCCACCATCGGCGCCGGCGCCGTCCTCGGGTGGCTCGGGCACCGAGAGGCCTCCGACGTCGTCGTCGGCACCGTCTTCACCTGGGTGCTCGGCCTCGGGGTGCTCTTCGAGAGCATCTACGCCACCGCGAGCAGCGGGTCGAACGGGACCGCCGGGGTGCGCGTGCTCTTCGGCTCGATCTTCGGGCTCAGCGCCGCGGACGCCCGGACCGCGGCGTTGATCGGCGTCGGGGTCGTCGCGGTGACGCTGGTCCTCGCCCGCCCGCTGCTGTTCGCCAGCGTGGACCCGGCGGTGGCGGCGGCCCGCGGCATCCCGGTCCGTGCGCTCGGCGTCGGCTTCCTGGCCCTCGTCGGCGCCTGCGCGGCCGAGGCCACGACCGCGGTCGGCGCGCTGCTGCTCGTGGGCCTCCTCGCCGCTCCCGGCGCGACGGCGCGCCGGCTCACGGCGCGCCCGTTTCTCGGGCTCGGGCTGTCCGCGGGGCTGGCCGTCGCCGCGGTGTGGGCGGGCCTGACCGCGAGCTACCTCGTCGACGTGCTGCCGCCGAGCTTCTCGATCCTCGCGGTCGCGACCACGGCCTACGCGGTGAGCCTCGTCGTCAGCCGGACCGGGGCCGGCGCCGGGGCGACGCCCGCCGCTCAGCCCAGCGCCGGGGTCTAGGCGCGGCGGTCTAGGCGCGGGGGTCTAGCCGGCCGTGGGCGCGTCGAACGCGTCGCCGTCGATGTTCAGGACCACCCCGGCGTAGCCCTCGTCGTGGCCCCCCGAGTACTGGTGGATGCGCTGATGGAAGTACCAGCTGGTGTCCGGGAGGTAGGGGTCGCCCCACACCGAGGCCACGCCGTTCCAGTGCGCGAACCAGATGGCGTCCGGCACGGTGTAGTTCGGGTAGCCGACGAAGCGCAGCTGGTCGGCGATCCCCGACGCCGCGCTCGAGTAGAAGCCGGCGACGTAGCCGTCCTGGTGGAGCTCCCAGTCCCAGCCGTTGATGAAGTTGATGACCGCCGACACGCACGGTCCGTTCGAGTTGTCGTAGGCCTCCATGTCGAAGTAGATCGGTGTGCCGCCGCCGAGGCCGAGGAGCCGGGCGTGCAGCACGGCGTCGTCGGCGGCCACGACGCCCTGCGGCCACGGCGCGGCCGGGTTGATCGTGGCCCCGATGCCGGAGCACGGCGCCTGCAGGCCCACGTAGAGGGGAGCGAGCCGCCAGCCCCAGGCGCCGACCTGCGACACCCACCCCGCGGTCAGGTTCGGCTGGCTGCAGCCGCGGTTGCCGCCGCCGATGTAGACGCCGATGGCCCGATACGGGGAGTTCAGCCACGCTCCCATCTCGCCGGTCGACGGCGCCGCGCAGGTGTCGAAGCCGAGGCCGGTGAAGACGCCCGGCGGGGGCGGCGGCGGCGACGGGAGCGGCCGGCAGGCAGCCAGGATCCCCGCTGCGAGCAGGCCGGCCGCGACCACGGCGAGGCGCGTCCGTCGGTGTCGGTCACGCATGCTGGAAGCTGGCGAGGATCTGCTCGGCGAGCGCCGCGCTGTTGGCGTACGTGACGACGACGACCAGTCCCTGGTCCGGGAACACCGCCGTCAGCGCGCCCGACGTCTCGCCGTGCGGGTCGACGGTGACCCGCAGGCCGTTCAGGGTCTCCGCCTGCGTGGCCACGGCGGCGTCGGTCTGCGCCCGGGCGTTCAGCGGCTCGACCTGGACCGACTCGGTGTGCCCGAAGGCGTGGGCCGGGCAGCGTGCCGTCGATCCCTGCTGACCCAGGTACACGGCGTGGGCGTCGAGGCGCACGCAGCGTGACTGGTCGGAGGCGAGGTCGTAGACCGGCCAGCCCGTGGGCACCCCGAAGACCAGGCCGGCGTAGCTGACGCGCTGCGCGGTGGCCGCGTTCGTCGTCGTCGTGGTGGTCGGCGCCGTCGTCGTGGTGCTCCCCGTCGTGGTGGTGGTGCTGCCCGTCGAGGACGTCGTCGTGCTCCCGCTCTGGTGGACGCGGGACGCCACGCTCGGGCCGGAGCCGCCGCAGGCGGCGAACGCGGCACCGCCGGCGAGGATCGCCGCCGTGGCGACGATCCGGAGTCGAGCAGTCGTCATCGCGCGTCGAGTCACTCGGTCATCCGCGAGGGAAGGAGGGCGTGGCGAAGCGTAGACGGTCGCCGTGATGGGGTCCCAGCCACACGCGGCAACATCGGCGCCCGGCGCGCCGACCTTGAGCGGCGACTCAACCGCCTGCAGCCGTGCGGCGGTCGAGGGCCACGGCCGTCCCTTGCGGGCGATCTATCCGTTTCGCGCGTCGGCGGTTCCGTCGTGCCGGGGCGGGTGGGTGCGCGCGGCGCCGGCGAGTTCGCCGCCTCGTCGCGTGCTGTTCTCGCGGTGTTCGCGGAGCCGGCCGCGTCCGAGGACGTGAGCCGCGGCGCGACGCCGCGAGCTCAGTGGTGTCGGCGCTTCACGAGGTGAAATCGGGCCATCTCGCCGTCGGTGGACACGTCGTGCTCGTCGACGACCGCCGCCACCAGGCCGCGGGCGAGGTCGAGGTCGTCGGCGAGCAGTTCGGCGCCCTCGTACGGCGTCGATCCCTCGACGCGCACCGCGTCCTCGCTCAGCGCGAAGGACAGGGACACCGCGGCGTCCTGCCCGCCGGTGATCATGGCGCACAGCTCGGAGACGGCGATGCGCAGGTCCTCGATCTCCTCGTAGTCGAAGCCGGCCCGGCTGCCGAGGTCGGCGGCGGCCAGGCGGGCCAGGCGGAGGAACTCTGGTCGGGCCGGGAACTCCACCCGCACGTGCGCGTCGACGGCCACCCCGTGAGGCTATTGGCCCGTGGCGGGGTTAGCGTCGTCGGAGCCACGGGTAACACCGCGCTCGTCAACGGCCGCGGCGGGACAGACGAGGCGGCGCCCAGGGTGGAGGACGACTACGACGAGGTCTGCCTGCTCGTGCCGCCGCGGACCAGTCACCTTCGGGCGGCGCGGCTGGTCGCGGCCGAGGCCGGCGGCCAAGCGGGCTTCGATCGCAACGAGCTCGACGACCTGCGGGTCGCCGTCGGCGAGCTCTGCTACACCCTCATGGATGCGACCGACCAGCGGCTCCTGCTCCGGCTCGTCGTCCGGGGCGGACGCGTGATCGTCCGGGGCTCGGCCCCGAAGCGACGCGGCGCCGCCGCCCCGCGGCTGGCCGGCGTCTCGGCGTTGATCGTCGACGCCGTCACCGACCACCACGCCCTCGCGGTCGACGGCGAGCGGATGTCGTTCGTGCTCGTCAAGTCCGCCGCATCGGCGGTCTCCGCGTGAACACCCGGGCGCCGGTCGCCGACGCCGCCGCGCTCAGCGCGGCGAGGTTCTGCGCCTACCGGCGCAGCCGGTCGCGCGCGCTCCGCAACGCGCTCATCGAGGAGCATCGCGGCTTCGCCGAGTACCTCGCGCGGCGCTTCGCCGACCGCGGCGAGCCGTTGGACGATCTGCGCCAGGTCGCGCTCGTGGGCCTGCTGAAGGCGGTCGAGCGGTTCGAGCCCGAGCGCGGCCTCAACTTCACGACCTTCGCCGGGCCCACGATCATCGGGGAGCTGAAGCGTCACTTCCGCGACCGCACCTGGTCGGTGCGGGTGCCTCGACGGCTGCAGGAGCTGTCGCTGCGGGTGGAGCGCGCCCGCAGCGAGCTGGGCCAGCAGTTCGGCCGGGCGCCGACCCCGTCCGAGATTGCCCGGCACGTCGGCGCCGCCGAGGAGCAGGTCCTCGAGGGGATGGAGGCCGCGAGCCTCTACCGCGCCGGGTCCCTGGACGCCGCGCCGTCGGATTACGACGAGAACGCGGGCGCGGGGTGGGTCGGCGCCGACGACGAGGAACTCGCCCACGTCGAGGACCGGGCCCTGGTGCGCACGATGATCGCGGCGCTGCCGGTGCGAGAGCGGCGGATCGTGTTCCTGCGCTTCTTCGAGGGACTCACCCAGGCGGAGATCGCCGACCGGGTCGGCGTGAGCCAGATGCACGTGTCCCGGCTCCTGCACCGCAGCCTCGCGACGCTCGGTGCGCGCATGCGTGACCGCGAAGTCTTGGAGGGCCCGTGACCGGGAGCCCGTCCGACCGCGACGGCGCCGCGAGCCCCGCCACCTTCGTGGCCGGCCCGGGCGAGCAACCCGGCAGCTGGGTCCTCCGGGTCAGCGGCGAGGTCGACGTGGCGACCTCTCCGGAGCTGCGCCGCGAGCTCCATCAGCTCGTCGACCGGGGCGGCCCGATCGTGGTCGACCTGCGCGACGTGACCTTCGTCGATTCGTCCGGGCTCGGGGTGCTCGTTGGCACCCTCCGGCGGCTCCGAGAGCGGGACCGGGACGGGCAGCTCGTGCTCCAGGGCCTCCAGGACCCGGTCCGGAAGGTGTTCGACGTCACGGGGCTGACCGAGCTCTTCACCATCCGCTGAGATTCGAGGTTTCCGGGCCGGCTCCCCGGGGGCATACCCGCTCCACGGTCCGCGCCCGTCCTTCCTAGATTCCCGCCGGCCGCTCCCCACCCCGACCGGCGGAACCCCCGAGCCCGGCCCCAAGGGCCGGGCTCGGGCGCGCCGGTCCCGGCCTCGACGGGCGCCCAGACCCCGGCACCGGCCGGGCGACCCTGAGGCGGCGGGGGCGGCCCGGCCCGGACGGGCCCGCGACGGGCGGGCAACGACCGCTGGTCGCCGTCCCGAGCCGGGGTCGGTTCGCCCGGCGCGAGTCAGGACTCGGGGTCCGGATCGCCGCCCGGCGCCGGCGCGGCCGGGTCGGCCAGCACGTCGAGGCTGCGGGCGAGCAGGCGGGACACGTGCATCTGGCTCAGGCCGACCCGGTCGGCGATCTCGGCCTGGGTCAGGCCCTCGAAGAAGCGCAGGTAGACGATGCGCTGCTCGCGGTCGGGGAGCCGCTCGAGGAGCTCGGCCAGCTCCACGCGGCGCTCGACCGCCCCCAGCTCGGGGTCGTCGGTGCCCACGCGGGCGGCCACGGCGACCTCGAGCCCGTCATCGTCGACACGGGTCACGTCGAGTGACGACGGCCGGTACATCGTGGCCGCCTCCATGCTCTCGAGGATCTCCTCTTCGGTCACCCCCGCCCGCTCGGCGATCTCGGCCGCGGTCGGCGTGCGTCCGAGCTGCTGGCTCAGGGTGCCGACCAGACGCCCGACCTCGAGGTGCAGCTCCTGGAGCCGCCGGGGCACGTGGACGGTCCAGCCGCGGTCGCGGAAGTGCCGTTTGAGCTCGCCGACGATCGTCGGAGTTGCGAACGACGTGAACCGCACCCCGCGGTCCGGCTCGAAGCGCTCGACCGCCTTCAGCAGGCCGACGAGGGCCACCTGCCGGAGGTCGTCGAACGGCTCGCCGCGGTACGCGAAGCGTCGGGCGCAGAACTCGGCCAGGCGGACGTGGGACTCGACGAGCTCGTTGCGGAGCTTGACGTCGCCGGTTCGGGCGTACGCCGCGAACCGATCGTCCTCGGAGGGCTGGCGGTCCGGCTCCTCGGGGCGAGCGTCGCCCGTCACCGCCGCGTCCCGGCCCGGCACTTCACGACCATGCCCTCGACGGCGTCGTCGGACGGGCCCAGCGTGTAGAAGTCCACCGCCCGCGCCAGCACGGCGGCGGCGAGGCTCGACAGCTCGTCGATGGCGGCGCCGTCCCGACGACGGGCGACGACCCGGGCCAGCACCATCGACGGGTGCGCCGCCAGGGTCACGAGGAGGGCGAAGTCGGTGGCGCCCACGACCAGCTGGCACAGCTCGTCGACGGCGAGGCAGAGGTCCTCGCGGTCGTCGGCCTCGAGGCCGGCCCGGTCGGCGGCGTGCCCGGCCACGGCTCGCACGGCCTCGAGGTGCGCCGCGTACGGCGGCACCACGAGGTGCAGGACCTCGACCGGCTCCGGCATGGCCTCAGCCACGGGCGGGTCGGCCCGCTGACCTGGGCCGGGGCGCCGGTCGGGCCCGACGCCCGCCGGTCGGGACGGTCGGGCCGGGCCGCGCCGCCACGAGGCGCTTCGGAGGCATCCCTCTCTCGTTCCCCCGCCGGCGGCTCCTAAATCCCCGGCCCGGGCCGAGCCGGGTTTGCACCCCTGCCGCCCCGGGTACACGAAACGGACGTTTCCCACTCCGACGCGGGCGGACCTCGACCGTTGCCGTTGGGGCCGCCACGGGCAGAAAGGACGGACCGCGGGGATGCAAGCGGCGCTGATCGACGACCTGCAGCTGATACCCGAGGCGGACGGCGACGACTTCGCCCTCGGCTGGGCGGCCAAAGCGGAGTGCCGCGGCAGCACCCACTTGTTCTTCGCGCCCGACCGTGAGCGGCCCGGGCGACGCAGCCGACGCGAGCGAGCGGCCCGTGCGCTCTGCGCCACGTGCCCCGTGCTCGAGCCCTGTCGGGCCTGGGCGCGCGAGAACCGCGAGTTCGGGTTCTGGGGCGGCGAGACCGAGGAGGAACGCGCCTCGGCCGGATACCGGCCGGCGCTGGCGAGCGGCTTCACCGCTCGGCTCCAGGCTTCCTGACCACCTCGAGACCGAGCCGGGCCCACTCGGGTCCCGCGCGACTGCTACGTCCGTGACCACGCGCGCCACAGCCGAGGGACCGACGGCGAGCCTCGCGCGCGAGAATGACGCGTGCGCTTCGTCGTCTTCGGAGCGGGGGCGATCGGCGGGCTGGTCGGAGCGCGGTTGCACGAGGGCGGTCATTCGGTGGCGCTCGTGGCGCGCGGCCCCCACCTCGAGTCGATCCGCCAGCACGGGCTTCGTGTCGACGCGCCCGACGGGACCACCGTCGAGCGCGTGCCGGCGACCGACGACGTCGAGACGCTGGACCTGAACGACGACGACGTCGTGCTCCTCACGACGAAGAGTCAGCACACAGCGGCGGCGCTGGACGCGCTCGCGGTCGCACCGTCGACGACGCCGATCGCGTGCGTCCAGAACGGCGTCGACAACGAGCGGCGGGCGCTGCGACGCTTCGCCAACGTGTACGCGGTGTGCGTGATGTGTCCGGCGACGCACCTGGACGCGGGCGTCGTGCAAGCGCACCGGAACCGGCCGCACGGCATCCTCGACATCGGTCGCTACCCCGCCGGCGTCGACGACACCGCCGGCGCCGTCGCGGCCGCACTGGGCGCCGCCGGCTTCCTGTCCGAGCCGCGACCCGACATCCAGCGATGGAAGTACACGAAGCTGCTGCTGAACCTCGGGAACGCGCTCGCGGCGATCGCCGGCCCGGGCAGCCGCGTCGGCGCCGTCGCCGCCCGCGCCCGAGAGGAAGGCGTCGCCTGCCTCGAGGCCGCCGGCATCGCGTACGCCTCCGAGGCCGAGGACGCCGCCCGCCGGGCCGACCTCGGGCCGCGCCCGCCCGACGGCCGGCACCGGGGTGGGTCGTCGTGGCAGAGCCTCAGCCGGAAGACGGGCAACGTCGAGGCCGACTACCTGAACGGCGAGATCGTGCTGCTGGGTCGCCTCCACGGCGTGCCGACGCCCGTCAACGAGGCCCTGCAGCGGCTCGCCAACGAGCTCGCGCGCGCCGGCGCCGCTCCCGGCGCCGTCAGCGAGGACGACCTGGCCCGGCTCGTCGGGTGACCGCGTCGGCCGCGACGCGCCCGGCCCTCGCCGTGCGCGGCGTCTCGAAGCGGTTTCGACGCCTCTCCGTGCTCGACGCGGTCGACCTGGAGCTCCGCGGCGGTGAGGCGGTCGCGCTGGTCGGCGAGAACGGATCGGGCAAGACGACCCTGCTGCGCATCTGCGCCGGCCTCATCCGCCCCGACGCCGGCACGGTGGCCGCCCGCGGCCGGCTGGGCTACTGCCCGCAGGACGCCACCTTCCTCGAGTCGCTGCGGGTCGACGAGCACCTGATGCTGTTCGGGCGCGGCCACGGCCTCGACCGCGGGGAAGCACGACGACGGGGGTGGGCGCAGCTTCGAGACCTCGAGTTCTCGGGGAGCCCCCGCCAGCCCGTCCGCGAGCTGTCGGGCGGGGCGCGCCAGAAGCTGAACCTCACGCTGGCGCTGCTCGGCGACCCCGCCCTGCTCCTGCTCGACGAGCCGTACCAGGGCTTCGACCGCGGGAGCTACGTCAGCTTCTGGGACCAGATCGAGCGCTGGCGCCACGCCGGCCGCGGCGTGCTCGTCGTGACCCACCTCCTCGCCGAGCTGGACCGGGTGGACCGGATCGTCGGGCTGACGCCGCCGGCGCGACGGGGATGACCTCGCTGCGCCGGACCGCGACGGCGGTCGAGATGTTCGGGCGGGACCTGAGCCGGCGCGCCCTGGCGCTGGGTCTGCTCGTGGCCTTGCCGGTGGTGTTCTTCGTGGTGAGCAAGACCTCGGGGGGCGGCCACGCCTTCACCGCGGGCGGACTCGGGCTGAGCTGGGCCATCGCCGGCGCCAGCCTCTTCACCGCGCTCGGCGCCCGCGCCGTCGACCAGCGCCTCGTGCTCGACGGCTACCGGCCCGCCGAGCTGCTCGGCGCCCGGGTGGTCCTGCTCGACGTGACCGGCTTGGCGCTCAGCGCCCTGTTCGGCGCCCTGCTCGCCGGCGTCTCCGGCACCCCCCACCTCCTCGCGCTGGCCGCCGCGCTCGTGCTCGTGACCCTCGTCTCGGTGCCGCTCGGCCTGGTGCTGGCCGCGCTCGTCCCGTACGAGCTCGAGGCCACCCTCCTGCTCATCGGGCTCATCGGCATCGAGATGATCCTGCCGTCCGAGGGCGGCGCGGTGGCGGCGCTGCCGCTCGGCGGCGCCCAGGCGCTGCTCGACCGGGCGGCGGCGAAGGCCCACGTCGCCTCCGTCGCGGCCGCGGCCGGCCGCTCGGTGGCCTGGACGGTCGGGCTCACCGCCGTCGCCATGCTGATCTGGGCCTGGCGCACGCGCGTGGCCCGCCCCGCCGGCGTCGACACGCCGGCGAGTCAATCCGTTTCCGACCCCGCCCCGTAACCCTGGCGTGGGACGTCGGCGGCCGGGGTCGGGACCTCGGCGCCGCGCGCCGTCCTCGGCTCGGGCGACGGGGCCGCGACTCGAACCGTCGGGTGCCCCGCGCCGAAGTGTGGCCCGGCTCGCCGCAGTGGCTCCCCCGGCGCGGCGGGCCGGGCCCACCACCTGACCGACCGGCGCGCGCATCCCCGCCCGTGCGCACGCCCGGTCGGTCGGGGTCGCCCCCCGCCGGGTCGGCAGACGGGGACTGGCGATCGAGCGGGCACGGCGTCGGCGCGTGCGCGGCGCGGCGCCCGGGCCGTCGACCGCCGGCGCTGCACGGGTGCGGGCCTATCCTCGGGCGCGGCCGGCGAGCGTGTCGGCCGTCCCGCCCCCCGGAGGAGCCGATGGCCGCGCCCGATCCCCACCGCAGCGACGGCGGCGACGACGGCCTCGAGCCGGAGTCCCCGGAGCAGGCGGGCGTCGAGGGGGCCCCGGTCCCGATCGAGAAGGTGGAGCCGGAGCGGCTGGCCGAGAACGAGGTGCGGGCCCGTCTCGAAGCCGACGGCTTCACGGACGACCAGATCCTGCGCTGGCTCGAGGCCTACTTCGCCGAGCACGCCGAGGGCGAGCCCGACGACGTCGTCGCCTGGATCCGCGAGCAGGAGACCCGAGCGGGTGGATCGCGCGGATCGGGAGCCACCGGTCGGGACCGTTGACGTGGAGCGAATCCTGGTCGGCTACGACGACACGCCGGCGGCGCGCGGCGCGCTCGACTGGGCGACCGCCTACGCGGTGCGCAACGACGGCGAGCTGCTCGTCGCCTACGTCCTCTCGTCGGCGTTCGAGTGGGAGCTGGCCGCCATCCAGATCAACCCCGACCCGATGCGTCACGAGTTCGAGCGCCGCCTCCGAGACGAGTGGACGCAGGTCCCCCGCTCCGCCGGCGTGCCCTACCAGACCCGCCTCCTCACCGGGCGGGCCGCGGAAGCCCTGCTCCGCAGCGCCGAGCGCGAGCGAGCGACGCTCATCGCGGTGGGCATGACCGGTCGGGGCACGCTCGCCGAGCTCATGCTGGGCAGCACCACCCACCACCTGCTCCAGCACGCGGCGCGACCGATCGTCGCGGTGCCCGCGACCTGGCGGTCGAGCTCGCCGTCCGACCGACCCGACTGACGATGGTCGCCGAGGCCGCCATCGCCGCCGACGGGCTCGTGAAGCGGTTCGGCACGGGGCCGGCGGCGGTCGAGGCGCTGCGCGGAATCTCGTTCGAGGTCGGCACCGGCACGGTGCTCGGCCTGCTCGGGCCCAACGGCGCCGGCAAGACGACGGCGGTCCGGATCCTCACCACCCTCATGCGCCCGGACGCCGGCTCCGCCACGGTCCTCGGCATCGACGTCGCCGCCGAGCCGGCGTTGATCCGGGCGATGATCGGCCTGGCCGGCCAGTACGCAGCCGTGGACGACAACCTCACCGCTCGCGAGAACCTGCGCCTCGTCGGGCGGCTCACCCACATCCCGGCCGGCGAGATCGCCGGGCGCGGGGACGAGCTGCTCGAGCGCTTCCAGCTCGCCGACGCCGCCGACCGCCTGGTCCGGACCTTCTCCGGCGGCATGCACCGCCGCCTCGACCTGGCCGCGGCGCTCGTCCACCGCCCACCGGTCCTGTTCCTCGACGAGCCCACGACCGGGCTGGACCCGTACGGGCGCACCGAGCTGTGGCGGGTCATCGAGGAGCTCGTCGGGTCGGGGACGACGCTGCTGCTCACGACCCAGTACCTCGAGGAGGCCGACCGGCTGGCGGACCGCATCGTCGTCATCGACCACGGCCTGATCATCGCCGAGGGCACCTCGGCCGAGCTGAAGGGCCAGCTCGGATCGACGGTCATCGAGGTCGCGTTCAAGGACCAGGAGAGCGCGACGGTCGCGGCGACGCGGCTGGCCGCGCTGGGCTCGGTCGACGTCGAGGGCCACGAGCTGCGGATGCACGTCGCCGACGGGGCCAGCGCGATGCTCGCCACCGTCCGGACCCTGGACGCCGAGCACCTGGAGCCGATGACGATGGCGCTCCGGGAGCCCACGCTCGACGACGTGTTCCTGTCGCTGACCGGACACGCCGCCGAGGCGCCGAGCGACGGTGACTCGGGCGACGGCCCGGCCGACGCCGCGCGCCGGCGGGGCGGTCGGTGAGCGCGCCGACCACCACGGCCCCGCTCTCCAGGTCGGCGCTCGGGCGCGCCCACCCGGCCAGCGACGCGGTCACCATCGCCTGGCGGAACACGCTCGCCCTGCGCCGAAACCCGCAGCTGCTCGTGTTCGCGACGGTGCAGCCCGTGATCTTCGTCCTGATGTTCCGGTACGTCTTCGGCGGCGCGATCCGCGTGCCGGGGGTCCCCTACGTCGATTACCTGATGCCCGGCATCTTCGTGCAGACGGTCACGTTCGGCGCGCTCCAGACCGGGGTGGGTCTCGCCGAGGACCTGCAGAAGGGCCTCGTCGACCGCTTCCGGTCCCTGCCTATGGCGCGGTCGGCCGTGCTCGTGGGACGCACCTTGGCCGACCTGCTCCGCAACGTGTTCGTGGTCGTGCTCATGGTCGTCGTCGGGTTCATCGTGGGCTGGACCGTCCACACGAACGTGGTCGCGGTCACCGCGGGCCTCGGGCTCGTCCTGGCGTTCGCGTACTCGCTGTCGTGGGTCTTCGCCATCGTGGGCCTCTCGGTGCCCGACAGCGAGACGGCGCAGGCGGCGTCGTTTCCGGTGCTGGCGCCACTCGTGTTCGCGTCGTCGGCGTTCGTCCCGGTCAGCAGCATGCCGGGATGGCTGCAGGCGTTCGCGCGCAACCAGCCCGTCTCGGTCGTCGTCAATGCGGTGCGGGCGCTCACGCTCGGCGGTCCCACGGCCTCAGCGGTCCTCAAGGCGGTGGTGTGGATCGTGGCCCTCACGGCCGTGTGCGCGCCGATCGCCGTGGCCCGCTACCGCCGCGCGGTCTGATCGTCGCGGCGGCGCCGGCCCGGGCGGCACCGGGCCGCGGCCCGGGCTACGAGTCGGCGCCGAGCAGCTCGGTGAGGCCGGCGACCTCGATGACGCGGGCGACGACCGGCGAGGCCGAGTCCACGACGAGGCGGCTGCCGTTGGCGCTGGCCCGCTGCCAGGCCTGGAGGATCACGCTGATGCCCGTCGAGTCGATGAACGTGACCGCCGACAGGTCGAGGCCGATGGCGGCGGGATCCTCCTTCGTTGCCTCGAGGAGCTCCGTGCGCAGGTGCGGTGCGGCCAGGAGGTCGAGCTCCCCGCGCACGGCCACGCGGAGACGGTCGCCGTCCCTCGTCAGGTCCACGCCGAGCGGCTCCGCGTTCCCCATCTCGCCGCAGCGTACAGACCCCCGTCGGGCTCAGTCCCGCTCGCTCCAAGGGGTCGGGGCGGCGCCGCCGATCTGGGCCACGAACTCGCCGAGGTACCACCGTCGGAGGTCGACGGACTCGGGTGGCGTGGCCACGGTCAGGAGGTCGCCGCGTCGACAGAAGTCGTCCGCCTCCTCGAGCAGCGCCGCGAGCCGTCGACTGGCGGCGGCGGCCGCGGGCGGGACCCACGCCACCAGGTCGATCGCTCGCTCCCCGCGCGCCTGCGCGGCCTCGATCTGCTCGCGCCACTCCCGGCCGGTCGCCGCGAACTGCTCCGTGAGGTCGCCGACCAGGCGGAGCAGGCGCGCGGTGACGTGGGTCCGGTCCTCGGGCTGCGCCAAGCCGATCAGGCGGAACTCGCGCTCGAGCGAATCCTGGTGCTGACGGGCGCGCCGGAGCACGTCGAGCGGGAGCCCGAGGATGTGCACCGCGACGAGCTCGTCGCCATCACCGTCGCCGGTCGGGCCCGGCGGGTTCACACCCGCGCCTCGGGTCCTCCGCGACGCCGCCGCGGCTCGTCGCGTCGGGCACGAGGATTCGGGGCCTGGCGACGAGGTCGCGCCGACGCCGCCGTCGCGCGGCCGTCCGACCGGGCGCTCGGCACCCCGAGGGCGAACCAGACCCGCTTGGTGCCGGCGTCGACGTCGACGCCCCAGCGGTCCGCCAGCGCCTCGACGAGGTGCAGCCCGCGGCCCGTCGCGGCGTCGCGGTCGTAGCGGCGGAGCGCCGGTCGCACCCGCGACCCGTCGTGGACGCTGACCTCCACCGAGTCCGGGGTGGTCTCGACCACCACCTCGAGGGGGGTGCGGGCGTGCAGCACGGCGTTCGTGACCAGCTCCGAGACCAGCAGCGCCACGAGATCGACGTCGGCCGGAACGCCGGCCAGCGCCGAGGCCACGAACCGTCGGGCCCGACCCGGGCTGGTGGGCTCGGCGGGGAGATCAAGCCTGGAGATCACACCATGACTGCCTTCGGCGCTCGACGCGGACAGTAACCGATGGTCCCCCTCGAGACCGCGACGCCGCGCGCCGCGCCACCCGCACGCGAGCGATCGCGCGCCGCCGTCGACGCCGTCGTCGTCCCGATCCGTGGCGCCGCACCCGACGCTGCCCGCGGCGCGGTGGGTCCGCGGGACGCACGCCGCACCGAGACCGGAGGAGGAAGGCTGGCGACGCCCGTCCGTCGGAGGCGCGCGCGCCCGGCGCCGACGGTCGGCGTCGCCGGCGGGGCCGGGTCGAGCGGGGTGGCGGGGGCGGCGACCGCCATCGCCGGACCCTGCGGTCGGGGCACCGCCTCCTCTTACCCATCCCTTCGGCCGTCGATGCGGCCAGCATCCGACTCGTGCTCCGTCCGGAGCCGCTCGCAGAGCGCCGCCAGCCCGTCGGACCGACGGACCGGGTAGGCGGGCTCGGCGGCGTCGAGGCCGCGGAGGTGGTCCGGGAGGGCGGCGAGCGCCGCCGCGCACCGGGCGCGGGCCGCACGGAGCCCGTCGGGGGGGCGGGCCCGTCGCCCGCCCCGCAGCACCGGCTCGAGCAGCGGGCGCCCCTCGATGCCGGGCTCGTCGGCGAGTGCGAGCACGTCGTGCGAGTACCGGCCGTCCTCGCTCGAGCGGTAGACCTGCTTGCGGCCCGGCAGGGTGAGCTTGTCCGGCGCCAGCTTGACCTTGGGCCCCGTGGGGTCCTCGACGAGCTTGTAGACCACGCCGATCGACGGGGCGTCGCCGCTCGTGCCCAGCTGGGTGCCGACGCCGAAGGCGTCGATCGGCGCCTCACGGTGGACGAGGTCGGCGATCCGGTACTCGTCGAGGTCGCCGGAGGCGAAGATCCCGACCCCGTCCAGCCCCGCGTCGTCGAGGATGCGTCGCACCGCCGGCGCGAGCTCGGCGAGGTCGCCCGAATCGAGCCGCACCGCGCGCGGCACGACGCCCTCCTCGCGGAGGCGCGGCGCCAGGGCGGCGACGATTCGGGCGCCGGCCTGCGTGTCGTAGGTGTCGAGGAGCAGCACGGCGCGCCTCGGGTACGCGCGCGCGAACGAGAGCAGGGCGTCCTCCTCGCGCTCGAAGCGCATGACGTACGAGTGCGCCATGGTGCCGCTGAGCTCGAGGTCGAACTCGCGTCCGGCGAGGACCAGCGACGTGCCCGCGGCACCCCCGATGGTGGCGGCCCGGGCCGCCTTCATGGCCGCGTCGGTGCCGTGGTCTCGCCGGGGCGAGAAGTCCACGAACGGCCGGCCGGCGCAGGCGGTGCTGAGTCGGGCCGCCTTCGTCGCGATCAGGGTCTGGTACCCGACGCAGTTCAGGAGGAAGGTCTCGACGACCTGGGCCTCGACGAGCGGCGCCGACACGCGCAGCAGCGGCTCGTACGGGAAGGCCAGCTCGCCCTCCGGGATGGCCCACACGTCGCCGCTGAACCGCAGCTGAGCGAGCGCGCCGAGGAACGACTCGTCGAAGAGCCCGAGCGAGCGCAGGTAGACGACGGCGGCCTCGTCGAACCGCAGGTCCTCGAGGTAGTCGAGGGCCGGCTCGAGCCCGGCCGCGACGACGTAGTTCCGCCGCGGCGGCAGGTTGTGCACGTAGAGGTCGAACGTCACCCGGTCGGTGAGCCCGAGCTGGTGGTAGCTGGCCGCCATCGTGAGCTCGTAGAGGTCGACGAACAGCGCCGCCGCGCCCGGCTCGAGGCCGGCACCCGCGCGTCGGCTCACGCCCGCTCGGCGCCGGCCTGCTCCAGGCGCTCGAGCGCCCGGGCGCCGTCGCCGGGCTCGAGGTCGACGGCACGGACGCCCTCGTGGAGCACGACGACCGCGAAGCCGGCGCGCCGGGCGTCCAGACCGCTCTCGAGGACGCAGTAGTCGGTGGCGAGCCCGGCGAGCACGACCCGCTCGATCCCGCGCTCGCGCAGCAGCGCCTCGAGCCCGGTCGAACCCGTCTCGCCCGACGCCAGGTGGAACACCGAGAACGCCGAGTAGCCGTCCTCCTGCCCGGTGGCCTTGAAGATCTGGGGGGCGTCGTCCAGGACCACGAGGTCGGGGTGGAAGGCGGCGCCCCAGGTGTCCCGGACGCAGTGCACCGGCCACTTGCCGCCGAAGGCCTGGAAGTGCGGGGTCTCCGGCGGGTGCCAGTCCCGCGTGTACACGACGAGGGCGCCGGCCGCCCGGGCCCGGCTGAGCTCCCGGTTGATCGGCCCGATCACGGCCTCGGCGTCGCGAACCGACAGGCTCCCCTGCGGGCTGGCGAAGTCGTTCTGGAGGTCGACGACGACCAGCGCGGTGTGGTCGTCGTAGGCGACCTCGCCCATCACCACACCTCCGCAGCGGCGGCCATCCGGGGACCGGTCCGGATCGTCGCGCGCCGCCGGCGGGTGGCGCTCGACACCCCCGGCCGACCGCCGGCCCTCCCCCCGCCCGCCGCCCGGAATGCCGGCGGGTGGTTGACAGTTCAACCAAGTGCTAGTAACGTGCTCAACTGTTCAGTCCTCAACCACCGGAGCGCCATCATGACCAGCACCGTTGCAACCGAAATCCCGGGCTACGTCGCCGGGTCCTGGACCATCGACCCCGTCCACTCCGAGGTGTCCTTCAGCGTCCGCCACCTCATGGTGAGCAAGGTCCGGGGGCACTTCCGCCGCTTCGAGGGCGAGATCGTCACCGCCGAGGACCCCCTGGCGTCTTCGGTGACGGCCACCGTCGACATGGCGTCCATCGACACCGGCAACGCCGACCGGGACCAGCACCTGCGTTCGGTCGACTTCTTCGAGACCGACCGGCACCCCACCCTCACCTACCGCTCGACCAGCGTTCGCGCCGACGGCGACCGGTTCCTGGTCGAGGGCGACCTGACCATGCACGGCGTGACCCGAAGCGTCCCCCTGACGCTGGAGCTGAACGGCTTCCAGCCCGACACGCCCTTCGGCGACAGCCGGGCCGGGTTCTCGGCCTCGGCCGAGATCGACCGGCGCGACTTCGGCATCACGTTCAACGCACCGCTCCCAGGCGGAGGCCTCGGGCTCGGCGAGCGGGTGCAGATCACCCTCGAGGTCGAGGCCATCCTGCAGACGCCCGCCGCCTGACCCCCGACCCGGCTGGCGGTGTCCCCCGCCGCCAGCCGGCGTCGCCGCCGCCGACGCGAGCCTCGCCGCGCGAGTCTCTCGAACCATGACGACGGACGAACCGGTGATCCGCCTCGAGCGTTGGGATGGCCCCTGGCCCGCCGACGACCCCGACGCCAACTTCAAGGCTGACGTCGCGCTCTACTCGCTCCTGGACCCCCTCCAGACCATCGGCAACCTCGGCGCCGCGCTCGGTGTCCCCGTCGGTGCCATCTGCCGGTACGTGCTGGCCAAGTGGGCGACCGGCGGCAGCGGCGGGCTCCTCGAGATCGGGCCGACGATGACACGGCGGCTGGCGGCCGTGTGCGACGACGCCGAGGCGACCGGCACCGACGAGGCCCGGCTCGCCGCGTACGCCCAGCTGTGCGAGATGCTCGCGTGGTTGCGGATGCCGCTCGACCGTCCCGACGCCTACGGGTGAGCGCCACCACCCATGGCGGTTGACGGACCGACCGTGACCGCCCTAGACATTCCGCGTCGCGGTGTTCGGGAAGCCGGTGCGAGTCCGGCGTGGTCCTCGCCACTGTGACCGGGGAGCGACCCCCAGGCGTGCCACTGGCCCAAGCGGGCTGGGAAGGCGGGGGGAGCGACGAACCGGGAGCCAGGAGACCGGCCGCGACGGTTTGACAGCTCGCCCCCACGAAGGATGGGTCGCCATGTCGTCGCCTCGTCGTCCCCGGCGCGTGTCGCGCCGTTTCCTCGCGGCGCCGCGTGCCGCCGTCGCGCTCGTCGTCGTCGTGTCGGCCGCCCTCGCGGGCGCGCTGGCGACGCCGGCGTCGACGGCGGTGCTCACCAACCCGACCGGATGCGTCCACGGCTACCGGCGGGGTCTCGACTACTTCCCCGACAAGGCCACGGTCGGCGACGCGCAGAACTTCACCGTGACCTACCACGGCAGCTACAAGGTCCTGACCGTGAAGGTCCCGTTCCCGGGGGGCAGCCCCCAGACCTACGTGCTCGTCCAGTGCGGCACACCGGCGCCGAGGCTCACGGGTGCGCTGGCGGGCGCCGAAGTGGTGTCCGTGCCGGTCCGCTCGCTGTTCGCGGAGTCGACGACCGAGCTGATCCCGCTGGTCGAGATCGGCGAGACGAAGGCCCTGCACGGCGTCGGCAGCGAGCAGTACGTGTACGCCAAGGCGGTGCGGCAGCGGTTCAAGGACCCCGGGTTCGTCGAGTTCGCCCGGTCCGGGGCCGTCGACGTCGAGCGGGTGCTTGGCGCCAAGCCCGACGTCCTCCTCACGGCGGGCACCGACTCACCCGCGTACGCCAAGTTGCGGGAGGCGGGCCTCCCCGTCGTCGCGGTCGCGGAGTACCTCGAGCCCAGCCCGTTGGGGCAGGCGGAATGGGCGAAGCTGATCGCGACGCTGTTCAACCAGGAGCGTCGGAGCCAGAGCGTCTACAGCGCGGTCGCGAGCGCGTACCGTCGGCTGGCCGCGCTCAGCGCGAGCGCGCCGCCGTCGCGTCGCCCGCTCGTAATGACCGGGTTCGAGGACTCCGGCACCTTCTACGAGAAGGGCGGCCAGAGCCTCACGGCCCGGCTCATCGCCGACGCGGGCGCGACGTCGGTGTGGGCCGACAACCCCGAGCGCGGCCCGATCATGATCGACCTCGAGGCCGAGCTCGGCCGCGCCGCGCGCGCGGACGTCTGGATCGACGGCAGCCAGTTCTGGGGTTCGCTCGCCGACGCCCAGAAGGACGATCCGCGCTACCAGGGCTTCCGGCCGTTCCAGACCCACCAGGTCTGGGTCCCGAACCGGGTGAAGAACGCCAACGGCGGCCTCGACTTCTTCGAGCGGGGCGACGCCCGGCCCGACCTCGTGCTGGCCGACCTCATCAAGGTGTTCCACCCTGACCGGCTGCGCGATCATCACCTCGTCTTCTACGTGCGACTGCCCCAGCGCTGATGCTCACCGAGGAGCGCGTCGCCGCCGCCGCCACGGCGGCCCCGTCCGACCAACCGGTGGGGCGGGACCGGCGGACCCGAAGCCGGGCCGCGGTCGTGTTCCCGCTGCTCGGCGTGGCGCTGGTCGTCGTCTTCGTGCTCGGGATCGCGGTGGGCTCGGTCGCCATCCCGGTCCTCGACGTCGTCCGGGTCCTGACCGGTCACGAGCCGCACGGCGTCTACCACGTCATCGTGCAGGACATCCGGCTGCCGCGCTCGATCACCGGCGTCCTGGTGGGGGCGGCGCTCGGTGTGGCCGGGCTCCAGATGCAGACCCTGTTCCGCAACCCGCTGGCGGACCCGTTCGTGCTCGGGGTGAGCGCGGGCGCCAGCCTCGGGGTGGCGATCGTCGTCCTCGCCGGCGCGTCGAGCGAGGCCACGTTCCTGACCGGGCTCGGCGGGCTCGGCCAGGTCGGGATCGCGGGGGCCGGAACCGCCGGCGCCGCGCTGGTCATGGCCTTGGTGCTCGTCGCCGCCCGTCGGGTCCGCTCGACGGTCACGATCCTCGTGGTCGGGCTCATGGTCAGCTACCTGGTGGCGTCGCTCGTGACCGTGCTCATCGCCTCGGCCGACGGGCCCCGGATCCAGCAGTTCCTGGCCTGGGAGGCGGGGAGCTTCCGGTCGGTCACGTGGCAGCAGCTCCACGTGCTCGTGCCCGTGCTCCTGGTCGGGCTCGCCGTCGCGTCGGTCGGCGTCAAGCAGCTGAACGCCCTGCTGCTGGGCGAGCGCTACGCGGCAACGATGGGCGTCAACGTCCGCCGGACCCGCGTCGCGACCATCGGCACCTCGGCGCTGCTCGCCGGCGTGGCCACCGCCTTCTGCGGCCCGATCGGCTTCCTCGGCATCGCGATCCCCCACCTGGCCCGGGCCGCGCTCGGCACCAGCGACCACCGGCTGCTCCTGCCCGCCTCGATGCTGCTCGGCGGGACGATCGCGCTGGCGGCCGACATCACGGCCCAGCTCCCGGGCGCCGACTTCGTCCTCCCGCTCAACGCCGTCACCGCCCTCCTCGGCGCGCCGATCGTCATCTGGGTGGTGCTGAGCAGCCGCAGCGCGGGCGCGCTCGGCGCGTGACCGCCGCGCTCGAGGCCAGCGGCCTGCGGGTCGGGTACCGGCGGGGCCGGCACGCCCCGACCGTGGTGCTCGACGACGTGTCCCTCACCCTCGCCGCGGGCGAGTTCGCGTGCCTGGTCGGGCCGAACGGCACCGGCAAGTCGACGTTGCTGCGCACGTGCTCCGGGCTCCAGCCTCCGCTCGGCGGCCAGGTCCTGCTCAGCGGGCGGGAGCTCCGGGCGATGCGCCGCCTCGAGGTCGCCCGGCGCGTCGCCGCCGTGCTCACCGACCACCACGACACCGGACGGCTGCGCGCCCGGGACCTCGTCGGGCTCGGCCGCTACCCCCACACCGGGTGGTTCGGGCGCCTCGACGCCGACGACGAGCGGCTCCTCGCCGCCGCGCTGGACACGGTGTCGGCGGGTCACCTCATCGACCGAGTCGTCGTCGAGCTGAGCGACGGCGAGCGTCAGCGCGTCATGATCGCACGAGCGCTCGCCCAGCAGCCGTCCGTCCTGTTCCTCGACGAGCCGGCGGCGTTCCTCGACGTCACCGCCCGGGTCGAGCTGGTCGCCCTGCTCCGTCGCTTGACCCGCGAGCGGGGGCTGGCCGTCGTGCTGGCGACCCACGACCTCGAGCTGGCGCTGCGCAGCGCCGACACGATCTGGGTGCTGGACGCCGAGCGCCGGATCGAGACCGGTCTCCCCGAGGACATTGCCGCCCGCGGCGTGCTGGGTCGGGCCTTCCCGACCGGCAGCTGGGCCTTCGACCCGCGGCAGTGGCGGTTCGTCTTCTGCGGCGAGGTCCGCGGGGTCGCCACCGTCGCCGGCGACTCGCTCCACGCCGCCCTCGCCCGCCGGATCCTCGAGCGCGAGGGCTTCATGGTCGACCCGCCGGAGGTCGACGGGGCCGTCCACCTCGCGATCGAGGTGCTCGAGCGGCCCCGCTCGGCGCCGACCGTCATCGCCCGGCACGCCGGCGGCGTCGAGACACACCAGGCCCTCCAGCCGCTCGCCGCCCTCGCCCGGCGCGTGGCCGCCGGCCGCCCACCGGGGGGGACCCGATGACCCCGTCCCCGGAGCCCGGCCGGCCCGTCGCCCTGTCGTGGAGCGGAGGCAAGGACGCGGCCATGTCCCTCCGCCGGCTCGAGGCCGAGGGCCGTCGCGTGGCCGCCCTGCTCAGCACGTTCGGGGCCGACGGCCGATCCAGCGGGCACGGCGTCCGCCCCGAGCTCCTCCACGCCCAGGCCGAGGCCCTCGACATCCCCCTGGCGACCGTCACCTTCCCCGACCCGTGCCCGAACGAGGTCTACGAGGCCTCGATCGCGGCGGCCCTCGAGCAGCCACCCCTCGCCGGCCTCGACGAGATGGCGTTCGGGGACCTCTTCCTCGAGGACCACCGCGACTTCCGATCGGGCCAGATGGCGCGGTCGAGCTGGACCGCGTCGTTCCCGATCTGGCGGCCCGACACCGCCGCGCTCGCCCGCGAGGTCCTCGCCGCCGGGATCCGGGCCGTCGTCGTGGCCGTCAACCTCGAGCTCCTCGACGAATCCTTCCTCGGGCGCCGCTACGACGAGCAGCTGCTGGCCGACCTGCCCGACGGCGCCGACCCGTGCGCCGAGACGGGCGAGTTCCACACCTTCGTCACCGACAACCCCCGCTTCTCGCACCCGGTCCCGGTCGAGGTCGGGACCGTGACGCGGCGCGGGGCCGTCGCGTTCGCGGACCTGGTGCCGGGCTAGGCCCCGGTCGAGATCGGAGACGCCCGTGCGGATCGTGTCGCTGCTGCCCTCGGCCACAGAGATCGTCTACGCCCTCGGGCTCGGCGACGACCTAGTCGGCGTGACGTTCGAGTGCGACTACCCCGCCGAGGCCCGGACCAAGCCGGTGGTCTCGGACACCTCCCTGCCGCCGGGACTCTCCCCCGCCGAGATCGATCGCGTCGTGAGCGAGCGGGCCGACGCCCACGCCGCCATCTACACGCTCGACGAGGGCGCGCTGCGGGCGCTCGACCCCG
The DNA here is from genome assembly GCA_035948415.1 of Acidimicrobiia bacterium. Lineage (NCBI taxonomy): Bacteria > Bacillati > Actinomycetota > Acidimicrobiia > Acidimicrobiia bacterium. Next base: position 44,032 of record DASZJD010000073.1, read on the forward strand.
AGGTGGTCGTGACCCAGGACCTCTGCGCCGTCTGCGCCATCGACGTCGCCGACGTCACCGAGGCCCTCGACCACCTCGGCTGCCGCGCGCGCGTCGTCACCCTCGACCCGAAGCGACTCGAGGACGTCCTCGGCTCGATCGAGACCGTCGGCGCGTGTACGGGCCGGGGGGCCGACGCCTCGTCCCTCGTGGCGGCCCTGCGAGGGCGGCTGGCGCGGGTGGCGAGCGCGGTCGAGTCGCGACCCCGGCCCCGGACGTTCGTCCTCGAGTGGACCGACCCGCCGTACAACGCCGGGCACTGGATCCCGGACATGGTGGTCGCCGGCGGCGGCGAGCCGGTGGGGGCCCGACCCGGCGAGTACTCGGTGCCGCTCGACTGGCCCGCGATCGTCGCCGCCGAGCCGGACGTGGTCGTCATCGCGCCGTGCGGCTACGGCCTCGACGAGACCCGGGGACTGGCGGCCGCCGACCGTCGGCTTCGGGACGAGCTGGCGCGGACGCCCGCCGCCGCGGGACGGGTGTGGGCGGTCGACGCCTCCTCCTACTTCGTGCGGCCGGGCCCCCGGCTCGTCGACGGCGTCGAGATCCTGGCCGGCATCCTCCATCCCGACGCGTGGCCGCCGCCCGCGGCGGACCGCGCCGCGATCGTCCCGGTCGTCGACGGCTGACCGGCCGAGGACGCCGACGCCCTCGGCGCGGCAGGGTCAAGAATCCGTAAAGCCGCGCTCGCGTCGGGTCGATCGCGCGGCATGCTTGGGGGAGCGCCGAACCCGGCTCAGCCGGCGGCGCGCCACCGAGGCGACGCCACACGGAGGGAGGACTCCGATGAACGGAACGCTGATCGGGGTCCCGTGGGGCCGGCTTCGGGCCGGGGTCACGGTGCGCCACGCTGACGGGCGTCTGCACCGCGCCGCCATCGTCGAGCACGCCGACGACAGCGTCCGCGTCCTCTTCGACGACGGCCACGTCGAGCGGCACGGCCCCGGCGAGCGAGCCGAGGTGCTCACCCGGGCCCCGCAGCCCGCGGACCGCCCGGCTGGCGACGCCGGCTAGCCCCTGACCCACGGCGACGCCCGTCGACCCGACGCCGGGCGGAGCCGCCTCGCACGACGTGGCCGAGGTCGCCGACACGCCGCTCGTGAGCGAACCGACCGGGCCCGGTGTGACCGCGCCGGCGGCAGGCGCGAGCGCCTCGCCGTCCCCGGGCGGGTCGCGGTGTCCGCCCCGCTCCGGTTTCGGCCTACAGCCGCCGTCCCCGGGTGCCGATAGCGGACGAAAGGCCCGGCGATGGGCCGGGGCGAGGCTTCGCGTCCTGCCGGCGGCCGCCGCCGCCGGCCCGGCTCGGGTGCGGGCCCACGACACCGACGAGCGAGAGGACGGGAATGCGGCGATTCTGGATCATGGTGGCGGCAGTGCTTGCGTGCGGCGGGCTCGCCGCGCAGACGAGCGTGGCCTACGCGGACGCCGGCAGCAGCCGCTCCGCCTCGGCCTCCTGCAGCGATCTCGTGAAGCGGTACCAGAAGGTCAACAGCGCCCAGGCCCACACCAATCTCAACAACCCGAAGAGCCTGAGCGCCTTGTTCCGACAGGGCGCCAAGGCGCTGAACCAGCTGGCCAGCACGGGACCGAGTCAGCTGCGGTCGGCGTTCCGGCACCTGGCGCAGGGGTTCGCCCAGCTCGCGAAGGTCGACTTCTCGAACCCGAGCTCGTACACCCAGCTGTCCGGCTTCGGCGCTCAGTACGGCGAGGACCTCAAGAAGATCGCGGCCTACTTCAGCCAGAAGTGCAACTTCACCATCCCGACCTCCTAGCGCTGCACTCCTCCCCTGCCTGACCGCAGCGCGAACCGGCGGCGGCACCCAAGACGGGTGCCGCCGCCGTGTTCGTCTCCGGTGCGGAGCCGCCGCGTCGCCGGCGTGCCGCGGAATCAGAGCGGCGGGACGCCCGGCTGCAGCGGGCCCGCGTCGATGCGCCCGTGCTCACAGACCGCACCCCCCGGCCACGGTGCCACCACGAACTGCACCTCGTTCGGCGGTGTCACCTCGACCTGCTGCGGTGTCGGCTCGCAGGGGCCGCTCTGGGGCTCGTCGGCCGCGGCGATCGCGCCCCAGTGCAGCACCGACGACATCTGGCCCCCGGCGGCCAGGTTCACCGTGGCCACCGGACGCGACGTGTCGCGGACGACGTTGGTCGGCAGGGCCTGGCCGGCGGATCCGAGGAGCTGCAGGCCGACGTAGCCGATCGTCTGGCACGCCGGGCCCGCGTTCGTGAGGATCAGGCGGACGTATCGCTGCCCCGCCCCGGCGCCCACCGCGCCGAAGGAGACGTGCAGCTGGGCGGTGTGACAGCGCGCGGCCCCGGCGGGGGTCGAGGTCGTCGCGGTCGTCGACGTCGAAGCCGTCGACGCCGTCGTTCTCGGCCTCGACCGGGCCGACGATCCCCCGCTGCACGCGGTCAGCGCCACGACCCCCACCAGCACGGCCACGCGGAGCCGGACGCGGGCGGGCGCAGCGTCCGCACCCCGGTCGTCCCGCCCGGGTCGACGGATCAGGCTCGAGCGCGTGGAGCTCACCGTGCGGGCAGCATCGCACAGCCCCGGTCCCGGTCGGCGCGACCGGTCCGCCGCGATCGTCGGTGGGCGAGCCGTCGACCGTCGCCGCCACAAACCGGGGCGCCGCCCGGCCCGGCGGGCGAGACTGGGCCGGTGGGTGACCTCGACGTCGACACCGCGATCGAGCCGGTCGACTCGACCCGGTTCCGGGCCTCGGTCCGTCGCGACTGGGAGATCTGGGGGCCGATGGGCGGGTACGTCGCCGCCCTCGCGCTCCGGGCCGCCGGCGCGCTGACCCCCTTCGCCCGGCCGGCGAGCTTCGCCTGCCAGTACCTGCGGGTCGCCGCGTTCGAGCCCGTCGAGCTCGAGGTCACCCTCGAGCGGACCGCGCGCACAGCGTGCGCGCAGCGCGTCGCCGTCACGCAGGCTGGTCGACCGATCCTCAGCGCGCAGGTCTGGAGCGTCGCGACCGGTCCCGGGCTCGAGCACCACCAGACCCGCGCGCCGACCGTGCCCGACCCCGAGGACCTGCTCCCGATGGAGGCGCTGGCGCCGAACACGCCGCGGCCTTACCCCTTCTGGGACAACGTGGAGTCGCGCCCGGTCGACTTCGAGCCGGTGTGGCCGCCGGCGGCGGCCCTGGCGCCGATCTGGCAGAGCTGGGCCCGGCTCCGGCCCACCGCGACGTTCGACGACCCGTGGCTCGACGCCGCCCGCTGCGTGATCCTGCTCGACGTGCAGAGCTGGCCCGCCGCGCACCGTCATCACGCCTGGCGCGACCCGCCGTTCATCGCGCCGAGCCTCGACCTCTACGTCGCCTTCCACGAGCCGGCGCGCGAGGAGCCGTGGCTCCTCGCCGACGGACACGCGCCGATCGCTGCGGACGGCCTCATCGGGTGGACGGGACGGCTGTGGTCTCGGGCGGGGCGTCTCGTCGCGTCGGGCGGCGGCCAGCTGCTGTGCCGTTCGACCGGCCCGCCCTAGCTGGTCTCCGCCGGGTCGCCGGGATCGACTCAGTCCAAGGTGGCCCGAGCCTCGGCGAGGTTGTCGGCCGCGAACACGAGGCGCGTGCTGGTGGCGAGGTAGGCGAGGGTGACGTTGACGCCGGCGTCGCCGAGCCGCCGGCTGACGTCGCCGAGGACGCCGGGGCGGTCCTCGACGGGGACGACCGCGACCTCCTGCTCGGAGGCGATGTGGATCCCGGCCGCGGTCAGGGCGGTGAACGCGTCGGTGGCCTCCTCGACCAGGACGTGGACCTCGCCCTGCCCGCCGCCGCTCGTCACGGCGCAGAAACCCTCGATGTTGACGCCGGCCCCCCCGAGGATCTCGCCGATCCTCGCCAGCTGACCCGGCTGGTCCTCCAGGTAGACCGTGAGGTCGGTCGCCATCACGCGCCTCCGTCCTGCGTCGCCGCTCGGCCCGAGCCACCGCCTCGCGACCGAGCGATGGCAGGTGCGAGCGCCGCGGGCGCCGGGCCCTCACCGCGATCCACGGTGCTTGGTATAGATCGGCGACGACGGTTCGGCAATCGGTGCGGGCGGCGGCCGGGGGCCCCGGCGCGAGCCTGCTCCTCGGGTGGTCCCCGACCGGCGGCTCCGCGCCGCCGGCTACCCGCTCGTGTCGCCGCTGCCGTCGTGCGGGCCGTGCCCGTTCCCGTTGGAGCTCGGCGTGGTGATCGCCACCGCGATCGGCGTCGACGGGGTGGTCCCCTGGCCGGTGGCGATCAGCGTCACCTCCTGACGGGTCGTGACGCCGGCGGCGGGACAGTCGAACGGCACCGGATACGTCCCGGTCGGTGGCTGCGCGTCGGCGAGGGTGCCGCCGGCGGCCTCGAGCGAGACGCTCGCGGCGTCCCGGGTCGACCAGACGAGGACGACCCGCACCTGCTGCTGGTCACGAGCGCAGACCGCGCTGGTCGGCGAGGCGTAGAAATCGATCACCGTCGGCGCCGAGGCCGCGACGGTGGTGGTGTTCGGCGAGGAGGGCACCGTCGTGGTCGCGACGCTGCTGGTCGTCGAGCGCGCCGACCGCGGCGACGCGGTCCCGGGACCGGCGGTGAGCAGCCCGACCGTCGCACCAACGCCCAGGCCGACACCGAGGGCGCCGACGCCAATCCGCTCTATCCGCCTTCGAGCCACCATGATTCGACCGTGCCGCCCGCTCGCGCCACGACGGCGCGCGCACGGCTGCACGCCCGATCACCCTAACCACGACCGAGGCCGGGACCGAAGCGAGAGCCACCGACCCGGCGCCACGCCGATGGCGCCGGGGGCTCGGGGGACCAGGACGACCGGGCGTCGCGCCGGCGATCAGCCTCCGCCCATTGCGGCGGCGGCGCGTCTCGCCAGCTCGTCCGGCGCAACGTCTTCGATGTGGGTGGCGACGCTCCACCGATGACCGAACGGGTCCTCGAACTGGCCCGACCGGTCGCCGTAGAACTGGTCGGCCATCGGACGGATGCTCGTCGCGCCGGCCGCCAACGCGCGGTCGTAGGTGGCGTCGGCGTCCTCCACGTACACGTTGAGGCTCACGCTGGTTCCACCCACCGATCTGGGTCCGAGGATGTTCATGTCCGGGTACTCGTCCGAGAGCATGATCACCGAGTCGCCGATCGTCAGCTCGGCGTGGCCGACGCGTCCGCTCGGGTCGTCGATCCGGAGCCGTTCGTTGGCCCCGAGCACCTGTTGGTAGAACTCGATGGCCTTCGCGGCGCCGTTGATGTACAGGGCCGGGGTGACCCGGGGGTAGTCGGAGGGAATCGGCGGCACCGAGGGGCTCATCGGCTGCTCCTGCTGGTTTGGGGACCTGGACGCGTCCCGGGGGCGAACGTGTGTTCGACAGAACCTAGCGTCGGGATCCGCGGCGCCGCAACCCTGGCGTCGACGCCGGGCCGGGCTGATCCTTCGGGGCTCGGAGACGCCACCGCCAGCCGACGCCCTGGTTGGGGTTCACCAGATGTGACAGGAGCGAGAAGCCGCGGGAGGTCTGCATCAGCAGCCGAGCGATCCAGAAGCGGAGGCGCTGCCGGGGACGGATCCGCCCGTGGTCACGCCAGTGCGTCGTGAAGTCACCGCTGAAGCCTCGGGTCTCGGTGGACGTGTAGTAGTAGGTGGCGATGGACCGTCGGCACCGGCCCGGCCCGACTGGCTCCGGGAAGCCGTGGACCGACACGTCATTGGTCTCGAACATCACGATCCGGCCCCAGGCCGGCTCGATCTGGCGCCGACCACGCTCCGGGTGGTGCGCGTGGGTGAGGGTCAGGACGCCGCCGTCGCCGGGCGCCCAATCCGGGTTCAGGTAGACGAGCACGTTGAGGCGCCGGTAGAGGCCGAGCCGGCCGTAGACGTGAAAGTCGGTGTGAGGCGCCAGGATCCCACCCGCCGCCGACAGGTGGAGACCGCCGCCCTCGAGGTACGGGTCGGGAATGAGCTTCGCGATCCCGGTGATCTGCTCGAGGAGGCCGAGGAACGGTGGCGCGTTGAGCTCGTCGATCAGCTCGCCCCACGGCGAGGGGATCGCCGCCCGGTCCTGGCACGTGCGCTTGCCGTGCTGGTAGGTGTCACCCAGATCGTTCCAATGGGGCCAGGTCAAGTCGGGGAACGACCCGAGCTCCCGTCGATCGATGTCCAGGCAGCCGTCGAGCACGGCGTGGCGAAAGGGCGTCGCCGTCGCGAACTCGTGGGTCAGGGCGCCGACTCGGTCCCGGATCGTGTCGATCCTGAGCCCGTGCGGTCGCACCGTCTCGAGGTTCGGACCCGGGGCGATCACGCGCAAGCCCACCCGGTTGGCGCCTCCACCGGCATCTTCTCGACGTCCTGCATCCGCGGCTTGAGCAGAACCGCAGCCGACGAGCTCGCAGCGGGTCAACGTCCCGCCCGGAGGCCGGCTCCCGCCGGATGGTTCGGCCTCGGATCGGTCGCCGAGCCGCGACGGGTCGGCGCGGACCCGGACGCGCGCCGGCGTCGTCGAGACTCGCGGCCGGCTACCCGCGGCCCGGATCCTGCTGGAGGGTCGTGACACCCGTGACGCTGGCATCGGCTCGCAGCTGACCGAGCGCAGCGTTGTCGCCCTTGAGGTAGCGGTCCCAGAAGTCGACGGTGGCTCGTTGGAGCGCCACGGCCGCGGGATCGCTGCCGCCGAGGAACGGCGAGATGTGGCCGCCACCCAGGAAGGTGACGAGAAACTTCGGGGACTTGGCGCGGGCGAAGCCCTCGATGTCGAGCTGATAGGGGACGATCGGATCGGCGTTGCCGTGGAGGGTGAGCAGGGGCACCTTCAAGCCGCCGAAGTAGCGATCGGCACGATCGACGATGCCCGCGAACCCCGACATGGGGACCGCGGCCTTGATGCGCCGGTCGCTGCAACAGGCGCTGAACACGAGGCCGTACGTCGTGATGCCGCCGAGGGAATGGCCGGACGCCCCGACACGCGTCTGGTCGACGGTGCCCCCCACCAGGTGCTCGGTCTTGTCGAGCTTCAGGACCTGGCTGATGACGAAGCTCGCGTCGGCGGGTTGGTTCTTCACGTCGGAGACACCACCGCCGAAGGTCACGCCGCCCGGCGCATTCGTGTTCGAGAGGGGGTAGTCGGGAGCCGCGACGACGTACCCGGCGGAGGCCCACTGCTTGAGGACGCCTTCGTAGAACACGCCCCGCGCCAGCACGCCGTGACTGAACAGAACCAGCGGGTAGGGCCCGTGCGAGGTGTCGACCGGTGCGTTGGCCACTGGCTTGTCGCCCGGCGTCCCGCGAGCCGGGTAGTAGATGGCCGTGAGCAGGGTGCGACTGGAAGAGCCGGGGAAGGTCCCGTTCGGAGCGGTCGCACGGCTCGGGTCGACGAAGGTCGCACTGATCATCCCGACCGCGTAGGCGCCGATCGGGACGACGCGCGGCCGGCGGATGACTCCTCCGGCCGCCGCGGGAGCCGCCGACGCGACGCTGGCCACACACAGCGTGGCCGCGAGCGCACGGGCCAGCAGCCGGCTCGTCGCGCCGCGGGGTCGGGAGCGGGCTGTCGCGCCCGCGCGACGGTTCTCGGAGCCGACATCGCCGGCCGCGATCCCTGACCGCACCCGCCCTCGTCCCCTCCCCAGCATCGAGGCGTCGCACCGCCGCTGCCGATGCACCGTAGGCGGTCCCGGCGAACCGTGGCTCGCGGCCGGCCCGCGTCCCCCGGAGCCGCGTGTCCGTTCGACCTCGGATGCCTACATGCGCGCCGCGAGGGTGCCGACGCCGTCGCCGGACAGGTCGTCGAGCGCGGCCTTGCGGCCCGTGATCGCGAGAACCAAGGAGACCGCCGGCCCTTGCACCTCGGGACCACTGCCGGCGGACCAGTCCGAATCGGTTGCTCGCAGGAGCAGGCCGGCGACGCGCTTCTTGCCGCCGACGATGAGGTTGGAGCGCCGGTAGAAATCAGCGATCCGTGTCGCCGCGCCGACGGGGTAACGGCGCGAGATCCCGAGCGGCCGACGAATGTCCTCGGCGTGGACAATCGTCTCACCGAGCCACGAATCGGTTGGCCCCGGCGGGTGCGTGGTCGCTCCAGCCTGGGCCTCGAACCGGGCCAGGGTGTCCGCGGCCGTGCCGTCCATCTGCTTGGCGATGGCCGCGTCCTGCATGGCGCTGAATCGAAACCCGGACCCGATCAGGCCGGCGAAGAACTTGGGGGCCGTGAGCTCCGACGTCGCCGTCATGTGGCCGAGGACCTCGCGCACGGACCATCCTGCACAGAGAGACGGGGTCTCCCACTGGTGGTCGGTGAGCGGCTTGAGATCCTCGGCGAGCGCGTCGCGCTCAGCATGGATCGTCGACCACACGTCAGCGTTGGCCATGTTGTCGCTCCTTCAGTCGGTGCAGTCGTTCGTGCCGCTCGGCGGCCCGGGGTCGACGCCGACCATCTCGATGTCGGCCATCGAACCGCCGACCCTCGGTCGCGTTCCCCCGAGTCCGTCACCAACAGCAATGTAATAATCGGCGCGTGCCCACGCCGGACCATGACGACGTCGTCCGCCGATCGTTCGAGCGTCAGGTGTCCCTGTTCGCCGGTGACGACTCGCCCTTCGCCCGTCGCCCCGCGTCGACGCTGGCCTGGCTGGAACCGTTGCACGCGGACATGATCGTGCTGGACGTCGCCTGTGGTGCTGCGCACGCGGCCGAGACTGCGGCTCCTCACGTCCGCCAAGTCGTCGGCGTCGACCTGACGCCGGCGCTGCTCCGGGTCGGTGCTGACCGGCTCCAGGGGGCTGGCATCGCGAACGTGCTGCTCCAGGAGGGCAACGCCGCTGCCCTTCCCTTCGTCGACGCCTCCTTCGATCTGGTGATGTGCCGCGGGGCGCTGCATCACTTCCCGGACCCCACGCCGCCGGTGGCGGAGATGGCGAGGGTGTGCCGTCCGGGCGGGCGCGTCGTCGTGTCGGACATGATCGCCCCGAGCACCGCGGTGCGTGGCGCATTCGACGATCTCCACCGGCTCATCGACCCGTCGCACGTGAGCGCGCTGGTTGAGGAGGAGGTCGCCGATCTGATCCGGCGAACGGTCGGCCCGCTGACCTACGCCGAGACTTCGGTCGTGGCGACCCTGCCGATCGACGTCATGTTGACCGAATCCTCGGATCGGGCGGCGACGATGGCCGCCCTGCACCGGGACATCGGTGGCGGCGGCGCGACCGGGTTCGACCCGACCCAGCAGGACGAGCAGATCCTCGTGTCGTTCACGAACACGGTCGTCCACGCCGCTCGCGCCGCGGAGCCGTCGCCGGCAACGCCCGCGTAGCCGGCGCGCCCGCCCTCCCGCCGCGTCTCGGGCCGTCGGGAAACGGACCGCGGTGGGGCGCGCGCGTCGCCGTCGGGAGGATGTGGGTGTGGGCCTACAACGACCCGGTGAGCCGGTCGCTCTCAGCCTCGCTGAAGGCCCGCAGCGTCTGCGTCGAGAGGTTCCCCCGCGAGCCGATCTGGAGCGCGAACTTCGCCATCGTCTCGTCGTCCGGAGCATCGAGGAGCAGCACGACGTCGTACTTCCCCATCGTGAGGTACCCGTCGAGCCACGTAATGCCGAGCGCCTTGGCCGTCTCCTTGGCCGCGGCCCGACGCTGGGGGATGTCCTTCGCGGCCTGGATACCCTGCTGGGTCATCTTCGCGAGCACCACGTAGGTCGGCATCGCTCCCTCCTGATCGGGTGGTTCCGTCGGCCGCATCGTAGGTGCACCCAACTCGGTGCCTCAGCGGCCCGACGTCGCGCCCGCTCGAGGAACGGCGAGGCCGGTCCGACCCCGGCGGGACGACTCAGGGCGAACTCGGGGCGGCGGCCGTGGCCAGGTCGTGCGGGCCCGATGGGAGATAGCCGCCGGCGCCGCGGATGGCCGCACCCCAGGGCAGGAGCATCCCCACGAGGGTGTCGAAGCCCTCGCCGAGGGACTCGAGGATGGGTCGGCACTGGCGATCGGTGGCCTGCTCGATGCCCTCGCGCGCCGTCCGTCCGGCCTCGGTCAGGGCGCCCCCGGCCAGCAGCCCCAGCTCGACGAGCGCGCCCTCGGCGTCGTCGAGCTCGGTGTCGGTCCACGCCCGTGTGCGGACGTAGGAGCGCGTGGGCAGCCCCCAGTACAGCTCGGTCAGCAGGCCGATCTCGGCCGCGTGGAAGCCGGCCGCGGTCCACGCCGCCGTGTGCGCGTCCCCTCGGTACTCCCGCAGACGGTCGGCGAGCCGCCAGAGGTCTCCCATCGGGGTTCCCGGCAGGCCCAGGGACAGCAGCCCGGCGTAGAGGGGCCGTCCCTCGGGGGGCAGCCGCTCGTTCGCCCGCGCCAGCAGTGCGGTCGCTTCCTCGATTCCCTCGGGGCGCTCACCGAGGACGCGGACCAGCTGACCGGTGGCCCCCGCGGTGCGGACGGCGCCGATCGTCGCCGCATCGGTCAGGGACCACCCGTGGGTGACCGCGGGCACCACCGCCGCCGGGTTGAACACTGCGAAGGCGGCCGCGATCAGCTCCCCGGATACCTGTCCCATGACCGAGCCTCGGCTGCAGAAGTACGCCGGACCGTCGGGCAGCGCGACGTCACCAGCCCGGCCCGGGCTGGCCCCGAAGCCGAGCGCCGCGTATCCCGCGTGGCACTCGGGAGAGAAGTACACCTGCCCCGCGACCGGCTCGAGCGCGGCGGCCAGAGCCCGGGCCCGGACGCTGACCTGAACGTCTCGCATCGCCGGTCATCGTATGCCGCCCCCGCGACGGGGCGACGGCCCGCGACGCGACGTTCAGCAGTGACCCCGATCACCAGGCGAGCGAAATGGAGCCTGGTCCGAGCTCCACGTCCGCCTAGCGTGCGGCACTGATGTCGCCGTGGCCGCTCCCCTCCGCTCGAGCGATGCCCGTCGCGTTTCGCACCGGGGGGCGGCTCGTCGTCGCCGCGGAGCCCGTCGAGGTGGTGGCCGCATCGGGGCACGCGGCCTTCGAGACCCTCGAACGGCTCACCCCGGGCTGGTGGGCCGGCTATCTCGCGTACGACCTCGGCCGCGCCGTCGAGCCGGTCTCGCCGCGTCTCGCCGAGGACGTCGATCTCCCGAACCTGCTCCTGGCCCGATACGACGCACGCGCCCTGGTCGGGCCGGACGGCCTGCGAGTCGAGGGCTCCCGCCCCGCGCGCCGCCGCCTGCAGTCACTCGTCGACTCGGCGCGCCCGCCGACCTCGGTCGAACCCTGCGGCCGGCCGACGTCGAGCTCGTCCCGACCCGCCTATGAAGAAGGGGTTCGGGAGATCATCGAGCTCATCGAAGCGGGCGACTGCTACCAGGTCAACCTGACCCGGCGCATCACGTGGCCCGGCGCACCGGATCCGATCAGCCTCTCGGCGTCGGTCCGATGCGCCAACCCCGCTCCCCACGAGTCGGTCCTGGTGCTGCCGCGACGCGACGGCTCCCCGATCGCCCTCGTCTCGGCGTCACCGGAGCGTTTCCTGTCGTGGCGCGCGACGCAGCTCGAGACCCGACCGATCAAGGGAACCGCAACTGCCGCCGCGGGGCTCCGAGCAAGCGCCAAGGATCGGGCGGAGAACGTCATGATCGTCGACCTCGCTCGCAACGATCTCGGTCGCTGCTGTGAGTTTGGGAGCGTTCACGTGCCGGCGCTGTGCGCCGTGGAGCGGCATCCCGGTCTCTACCACCTCGTGAGCACCGTTCGTGGGCGACGTCGGGCCGATCTGGGTCCGAGCGACGTGATTCGAGCGGCGTTTCCGCCCGCCTCCGTGACGGGCGCACCGAAGCCTCGCGTCCTCCAGGCGATCGAGGACCTCGAGGCCTGCCGCCGCGGCGTCTATTGCGGGGCCATCGGCTGGATCGACACCGAGCGCGACCAGGGCGATCTCGCGGTGGCGATCCGAACCTTCACCATCGCCGACGGTCAGACCCACCTCGGCACCGGCGCGGGGATCGTCGCCGACTCCGACCCGACCCAGGAGTGGCGGGAAACCCAGCTCAAGGTCGCCCGCCTCGCACGGCTCGTCCCGGATCGCACCAGCTCTTCTCGACGCGGTCCAGCGAGGCGAGCCGCGCCGCTGCTCGGCTCCCGCCAGCCGGGTCCTCGGACGGCCTGACCCGTCGACGATCGTCACGGCCTGGGGGCGTGGCGTCACTCCGTCACGGTCGTCGGCGCCCCGTCCGGCCCACCTGCGCTCGGTGCGGATCGGAGTGACGGTAGGTTGGGACGACACCGCTCGGAGGAGGAGCATCATCTTGGACGTCGAGACCGTCGATCAGGAGTATCAGCAGCTGCAGCAGGAGTCCCAGCAGCTGACCCAGGCGATTCAGGGCTTCGCGGGCAAGCTGCAGACGGCTGGAGACTCGGGCAACGACCAGGCGAAGGAGTGGATCCTGGACCTCAAGGGCATCGCACTGCAGATCCAGCAGGAGCAGCTCCAGGTGCAGGCCCTGCTGCAAGCGCTGCACGGGTTCGCGGTGAACACCATGCAGCAGGCCCCGCCGGCACAGGCCGCGGCGCCGGTGCAAGCTGCGGCGCCCCAGGCGCAGGGCGGAGGCATGTTGTCCCGCTTCATGGGTGGAGGCTTCGGCCAGGCCATGACGACCGGCGTGGGGATGGGCGCGGGATTCGGCATCGCCGACTCGATGATCAACTCGATCTTCGGCAACTGAGCCCGAGCGCGGGTCAGACGCCGCGCCTGCGTCGAGGGGAAGCGGCTCCGCGCTTCCGAGGGGTCACCAAGCCGGAGTCGGTCGCGCCGCTCCGAGTCCGGTCGCCCCGGGCGTGCGGACGCTGGGCCGAGGCCGTGTGACCCGGTCCCCCGCCGCGAGCGTGCGCTAACCCCCGTCTCCGACCTCGTCGAGATCGGGGTCGGTCACGGGGCTCGCGGGTGTGGCCAGATCGTCGTTGAGTCGCTGCCACAGGGTCTCCGCCCAACCGCGAAGCGAAGGCCAGTCTCGCCAGAACACCTCGAGGGTGGCTTCGTCGAGCCCGGCGAGAGCGTCGTCGACCGTCACTTCGCGGGTGACCGCCTCGAGATCCGAGAGGGCACGAACGAGCCGGTCGCCCACGGGCGCTTCGACCATGGGGCAACGCTATTGCAAGCGGTGGCGGGCGCCGGCCCCGTCCGAGCGGTGGGTGGTGGCCGATTCGACCCGAGGCGATGAGCGCCCCGGACGGCGCGCCGACCCGAACCGACCAGTCCTCGGGGCCGGGGGATCGAGGCAAGTCACGCCGCGACGAACGGCTCCGGGCGGGCCGCCGATGGCCTTCGAAGGGGCCTCGCCGCCGTGGTGGGGTTGAGTGCCCGGCGCCGACCGGGAACAGTGGCGGCAGGTCGGAGGTGTCGTGCGATGCGAGTCACGCTGCTCGGACATGCCACGGTGCTCGTCGAGCTCGAGGGCGCGACGTGTCTGATGGACCCGGTGCTCGGCGACCCGTTCGAGGAGGGCACCGTCGTGTCGTGTCCGAGGCGGACGATCGACGTCGACCGTCTGCCGCCGGTCGACATCCTCGTGATCTCGCACCGCCATCCCGACCACTTCGACCTGCAGTCGCTGGCGAGGATCGACCGCGGCGTCGACGCCATCTGTCCCGCCGACCCGCTGATCGTCTACGCGCTGAAGGAGCTGGGGTTCCACGCCGTCCACCCCGTCCACCCGATGGCACCGGTCCTTGGTGACGGCTTCGAGCTCTTCCCCACCCGCTCCGAGCTCACGTCCATCCCCGAGTTCGGCTGCGTGTTCCGCGATCGGACTGCCACCTTCTGGAACCAGGTCGACACCCCGCTCTCGAGCGAGACGATCGCGGCGATTCGGCGGCGATACGCATCCCCCGATCTCCTCTTCGCGATGTACGCGAGTCAGAACTTCGAGTTTTTCGAGAGTCTCAGCACCACCTTCCCCGCGGACACCCACCGCCGGAACCTCCAGGCGGTCGTCGAGGTCTCGCCCCGGGTCGCCGTCCCGGCCTCTGCGGGCTTCCGATTCTGCGGAGCCCACGAATGGCTGAACGCCTTCCTGTTCCCGATCTCGCGGCAGCGATTCGTGCGGGACCTCCACGCGTTGGCCCCCGAGATCGCGACGGTGATCATGAACCCTGGCGACGCCGTCGAACTCGACGGGGGCCGTATCGAGCACCGGCCCGACGCATCGCCGGCCGCTCGCACCGAGGTCGACGACACCGACCTGATCGCGTTCGACCCGACCGCGACCGTCCCGCCGCTGCGGGACACCAACCCCGACGGCTACCCAGACTCCGAACTCGAGGCGACGACACGCGACGTCATCGTCCGGGGGATCGGCGACTTCCTGACCACCAGCAGCACGGCCGATCGTCGCCTCCTCGACCAGTACCTCGCCCGCAGGGTGACGTACCGCGTCGACACCGTGTTTCCGGACGACAGCATCTGCTGGTACCGGTTCGACTTCGCCGCCGACCCGCCCCGGTGGGCCGACGGTCGCGGTGCCGGGCCCGAGTCGGACCTCGTGCACCGGATCACGGCGTCGGCGCTCGCCGGATGGGCCACGCACAGCCGCAGCTTCTTCTCGATCCGGGCCTGCTCGAGGCGCACGGGAGCCGCGATTCGCGTCTCCCGTCGAGGCGACGAGGTGCGGCTCGATGCCGGGCCGCTGCCTGACCTGCTCATGTACTACCTCCTCCACGTGGCCGAAGGATCCGAGCTCTCGGCCAAGCACGAGGTGGACCACCAGCTGGAGCGACTCGGCGTGCGCCCCCGGCCTCGGTAAGGCGAGACGGAGCGCTAGCCGCGCCCATCGGGGAGCCACGCGATCGGGCCTCCATGAAAACCCGTGGTCGCCAAGAGCCGTTCGGGAGGGTCCTCGGCACCGCCGTCCCAGACCGTGAGTCGGAGCTCGGCCGGTGCGTAGGTCTTGGGGCGAGGTTCGAGACGCAGCCACGCCAGTGGCGCGTCCCGGCTCGCGTCCCGGCCGGCCGCTTGCAGCTCCCTGTGCATCGCGGCTCGGGTGGGGTCGTCGAGGTACTGCCACACCACCGAGTGAAAGACGACGACCGCAGTGCCCGGCCGGGGCTCGGCGAGCTGCTGGGGAAGCCAGGCGTCGATGTCGGCTCGGTCGACGACGGCGGGGTTGGCGTGCGCCATCGTGATCGCGGCGCGTGCCCGCGCGAAGCGCTCGGCCGGCTGCGGCCACACGTAGGACAGCAACGTCAGCGCACCATCGTCGGTGGTGACGTCGATCGGATTGCGGTCACAGCCGCGGCGATCGACGATGTCAGCTCCGTGCTCGAACGGTGGGGCTCGGTCCTCCCACAGATCGACGAAGCGCACGGGTGACGCCTCGTCGCCCCAGCCTCGGCCGCCCTGCTCGTACCAATACGAGTCGAGGCGCAGGTTCAGTCCCGCGCTCGCACCGACCTCCCGGATCCGGAGGGGCAGTCCGACCTGGCTGGCGACTGCGAGCAGCCCCGAGGCCAGGGCCACCGATCGACCGACCTCGTTGGTCTGCGGGGGACGGCTGAGCGCGTCGAGGACCTCGCCGGGAGGCTCGGCCAACAGCTCCCGCATCACCGTCATGGCGCGCTGGGCGTCGCCGTCGCCGCCGACCGACGGATAGTGCTGGGCGAGGGCCGGCGCGTGGCCGCCGAGAACCAGCCGGTGCACGCCAGCCAGGAGGCGGAGCACGTACGCGGCCTCGAACGGGGCCGCCGCAAACGGAGCCAGCACCTGCGCCGCGGGGCTGTCACGCTCGACATCGAGGACCAGCTCGTCGCAGAGGGCCCGATAGAAGGGCGAGCCGAGCGCGGAGCAGCCGACACCCTGCAGCTGGAGCGTGGCCACGAGCTCGGCCTGGTGTTCCATGTTCCCACCGTCGCTGTTGAGGACCGTCACACCGCGGTCAGCACCCGTCGGCGGCGCCGTTCGGCCCGCCGTCGTCGACACGCCATT
Organism: Acidimicrobiia bacterium; assembly: GCA_035948415.1. Classification (NCBI taxonomy): domain Bacteria; kingdom Bacillati; phylum Actinomycetota; class Acidimicrobiia; species Acidimicrobiia bacterium. The sequence goes on from DASZJD010000073.1 coordinate 59,970, forward strand.
GTGGCCAGTCGCCGCGACGGTCGTCGAGGCAACGGAGCTGCGGAGAATTCGCGCGCCGTGAGCGCCGGTCAGGATGAGAATGCTCGAATGGCCCTCGGTCCGGACGCACCGGCGAAGACTGACGCGGCGCCTCCCGATGATCGATATTGGGTGGACCTCCTGCGTCCGGTCTTCGCGCGCCGGCGGGTGATCCTGACCGGGGAGCCGGTCGCCGGCCTGCTTGCGAAGGCGAGGCTCGTTCACACGCTGGGTGCCCAGCGCCCGTTCATCCTCGGTACGCAGGGGGTGGGGACCGGGCCCCTGCCGAGGCCGGATGAAGCCGAGTGGCTCGCGCTCGACCCGACCCCGACGACAAGCTTCATGGAGGCGATCCGATCGGGTCAGGCCCTCCTCGTCGACTTGCCGGCGCACGCGCGCGCCGCGCTCGATGACTACGACCCGGACCGCTCGGCCATCGTCCTCGGATCGCTCTTGAACGACCTCTCGGAGGTGGCTGGTCGACCGTGCCTGGGCCACCGCGAGCCGCGATGGGTCGCCCTCGAGGACAAGACGGTGATCGACGAGTTCTGGGACCGTGCCGGCATCGCCCGGATGCCTTCCGAGGTCGTGCCGGCGCGGCGCGATGCCCTGGTCGCGGCCGCCGAGCGCCTCGAGGCTGGCCTGGGGACGGTGTGGGTGGCCGACACGCGAGACGGCATTCACGGCGGTGCCGACGGGGCCCGCTGGATCCGAACCCGACGCGATGTCGATGAGGCGCTCGCCTTCGTCGAAGCGCACGCGGACCGCGTGCGGGTCATGCCCTTTCTCGAGGGCATCCCGTGCAGCATTCATGGTGTCGTCTTCCCCGACTATGTCGCCGCGCTCAGGCCGGTCGAGATGGTCACGCTGCGGAGCCAGGTCCACCCGAGCCGGCTGTTCTATGCCGGGGCCGCGTCGTATTGGGACCCCCTGCCTCAGGACCGCGACCACATGCGCGCCCTCGCCCGTCGGGCGGGCGGGCACCTGCGCGAGGTCGCCGACTTCCGAGGTGCCTTCACGGTCGACGGTGTCATGACCGAGCACGGCTTTCAGCCCACCGAGCTCAACCCGCGCCAAGGAGCAGGGATGAGCGTCCTGGCGCGAGGTCTCCCGGGGTTGCCGCTCCCGCTGCTGTGCGACGCCGTGAGCGCCGGCGTCGACCTCGACTACCGGCCCCGCGAGCTCGAACGACTCGTGGTGCGACGAGCCGACCGTCAGCGCGGCGGCGGCACCTGGCGGGCAGTCCCAGCGCCGCTCGCTCCTATCGAGAACCAGGCCGTGGCCCGGGGGCCCGGGGGATACCGCTGGGCGAGTGACGAGGAGCCGCCCGACGGCTGGGTCGGGGCGGGCCCGTCGGCGATCGGAGGCTTCGTCCGCCTGACCCTCAACGCGGCCCGGACCGAGATCGGGGCGTCCGTCGCCCCGGTCGCCTGCGACTTCTTCCGCTTCGCCGATGAGCACCTCCACACCGGTGTCGGCCCGCTGGAACCGGCCAAGCCCACTCGAACGACGAGGGCCGAATGACGCGTGTGCACTTCGAGCCCAGCGAGCGGTTCCAGCCGCTGGCGCGGCGCGTGTTCGCCGAGGCCGAGCGCCACCTGCGGACCGCCCTTCCGGACGCCGCCATCGAGGACATGGGGCGAGCGCGTTCCGAGAGTTGCTGACCAAGGGCGACGTGGGCATCAACGTGCGCGTCCCGGCACGCGAGTTCGCTGCCGCCGTGGCGTTCGTGAGTGAGCGCTACGACATCCACCAGCCACAGAACTGGAGCTCGGAGATGACCACCTACCGCCGCGCCAAGCGCCGCTTCCTCGTCCAGCACTTGGAGGCGTGAGGCGCCGCGAGGCCTCGGGCGACGGCGCCGTCGGAGGCGACCTGGGCGCGCTTGCCCCGGGCGCCGCCGGCCAACAGCATGGGGCAATGATCTCGGTCGGCGATTACCTCTCGTTCGTGGACGACGCGCTCAACGGGATGGTGACGATCGTCGCCGAGCTCGGGGACGACCTCGCGAACCGTCGCCTCGACGTGCCAGACAGCAACGCTCCGTTCGCCGTCCTCACCCATTGTCTCGGGGTGATGGAATACTGGGTCGGCTCCCTGATCGCTGGCCGCCACATCGAACGCGACCGCGCCGCCGAGTTCCGAGCGACCGGAACGGTCCCGGCCCTCGTCCGGCAGACCCGCCGGGCTCGCGGACAGCTCGAGGACGACCTCGCGGGCTTCGACCCGTTCGCTCCGCCGCTCGCACTTCCTCTCGCTGCTCACCTTCGCCGGTGCCCGGAAGACGCTGACCTCCCGCTCACAAGGACCCAAGGTGGCGTCCTGCTCCACGTCTATGAGGAGCTGGCCCAGCACCGAGGCCAGATGGAGAGCTGCCGCGACGTCCTCCTCGCTCCCTGGGCCATTCGCGTCTGAGCCCACCGACCACGGGTGCGCGGCCTGGCGAGCCGATTCCGGCCCACGACCGCCGCCCTGCAACACGGACGGCCGGCGGCGGACCGGCGCCGGGGTGTCGCTCGACCCCCGTGGCCGTGCCGGCCTCGGCGTGCGCGGTCCGTCAGATCCGTCTGCCCCCGTGGCCGTAGACGAACGCCCACTCCGTGGCGCGCACCTCGATGTCCCAGCCCAGGCTCCGGAGCCGTTCTTGCAGTTCGTCGGGCTCCCAGTACACCTTCACGGTCTGGAACCGGCGGCCGTCCCGCACCTGACGGACGCTGACGCCACGGTCAAGGTCGGTGAGGCTGTGGACGCCTTCGACGGCATGGCCGCGGAACCCGAAGCGACGGCCCAGCACCGGGAGCTCCGCACGCGGAATCGCGCTGTCAGCGAAGAAGACCCGACCCTGCGGAGCCAACGCCGACGTCACGAAGCTCCAGAACTCCTCGAAGCGCGGCGGCGGAACGTGCGTCAGCCAGAAGGCGAAGCTGATGACGTCGTAGCGACCGTCAGGCGTCCATCCGAACAGATCCGCCTCCACATGGCGGACGGGAACCGTCGAGCCCGTGAGCCGCCGGCGGTTGATCGCGAGCATCTCGGGCGAGACGTCGAGCGCCGTGATCGACGCCGCCGAGCGGCCGAGCCGCTCGGTCCACATCCCGGTGCCCGCCGCCAGCTCCAGCACCCGCCCGATGGGTCCGAAGTCCTCCAACGCGGCGTCGATCCGTCCGACCTCAGCGAACCACAGCTCGTTGAACGCAGAGCCGAAGTCGTAGTCACCCCGCCGGGTCCACGACTCGTCATACTCGGGGGCGCGGGCACGGTAGTACTCGACCTGTTCGGCCTGGACGGCGTCCCAATCGACGGGTGCCGGCATCGAGCGGTCGAGCCTACGCCGCACTCGTGACGCTGGACGCCAGCGGTTCGGCACGCCGCGCCCGGGCGGCCATCAACGGCGTGAGTCCTGCGACGAGGTCGACGTCGACGACGGGTCCCACATGGCCAGCGTGATCTCGCGGGTCCGCTCGCAGAACCGGCCGGCCGGCGCGACCCGCCGCAGAAGCTGGCGGAGCTCCGCGTCGAAGGCCTCGAGGCGGTCGCCGAACAGATGCGGCGTAGCACTCGACAGCGAGTGCACCGACGCCACGATGTCGTCTTCGGACCGCTCGACGATCCGCCCGCCTCCGACGTCGACCCGTCGTGGCCCACGAAAGCCCGCCGCGGCCAGGATCTCGTCCTCGTCCGACGGTGTGTCCGAGCTGAGCCGGCCCCTCCCCGCCCGTCGGACGGGACCGAGGTAGCGACGAACCAGATCGGCGATCTGGTCGTGGGGTGGTCTGGGTGCGGGCAGCGGGTCGCCTCCGGGCACCCCTCGGTGTGTCGTCGCGCCCACATGCACCAACGACCCGCCCGGTTCGAGCATGGCGCGGACGGTCTCGGCGACCCGGGGGCGGTCCATCCAGTGGAACGACTGGGCGAACACGACGACGCGGAAGGCTCCCAACCCGGCGGGGAGCTCCTCGGCCCGCCGGTGCACCCACGTGGCGTTCTCGCACGCGCGACGCTCCGACTCCCGGCCGGCCTCGACGAGCATCTCGGCGTCGGCGTCGACGCCGACGACCTCACTGAACAGATCCGCGAGCAACAGGGTCGCCGACCCGGGCCCGCATCCAACATCGAGCAGCCTCCCGGTGCCGTCCAGGTGGAGCTCGTCCCGAAGGGCGACGCGCAGCTCGGGTGGATACGACATCCGACCCCGCACGTAGAAGGCCGCGCTGCCCGCGTACAGAGTGTCGTCCCACTCCCACCGATCCGTGTCCACGACACGATGAACGTAGCGGGAGCCACGGACGAGCGTCGGCCGCGATCAGCACGCGCGCTGGGACCTTTGAAATGTCCGACGCGTCGTGGGCGTGGGGGAGACCGGTCGACGCTATCGCCCGGCGACCCAACCAGGGTGCCAGCGTTTGCGTCCGCGACCTCGGGGTGACGCTCCGTCGTCGTCCGCGGGCCCGCGCCACGCTCCCGACTCGGGTCGAGGGCCGAGCGGTTACGACGGGGCCTTCCAGGGCCGGAGCCAGTCGGTGGCGGGCCAGCCCTCGGCCGCCGCCATGAGCTCGTACATCGTGGCGCCGTCGATCGACTCCCGCAC
>DASZJD010000074.1 GCA_035948415.1 Acidimicrobiia bacterium
ATCGGCACCGAGAAGATCATGTGGGGAAGCGACTACCCGCACCTGGAGGGCACGTTCCCGTTCTCCGAGGAGGCGCTCTGCAAGACGTTCGCCGGGCTCGACCGCGCCGAGGTGCAAATGATGCTCGGCGGAACGGCAGCCGAGGTGTACGGCTTCGACCTCGCGTTCCTCGAGCCGATCGCGGCCGAGCAGGGGCCGCCGGTCGAGGTCGTCGCGGGCGGGCTCGACAAGCTCCCAGTCGGCGCGACGAGTCTCGCGTTCCGGGATCAGCGCATCAGAAACGTGTAACCACCCCCGGGCGCCCCGCGGGCGACGCTGTGGGTGTCAAAAACTCGATCCGGGAACGGCCAGAGGCTCAACCCTGTGGCGTTCGCGGTTTGAGGCTTCGGCGTTCGCGAACCAGCTATCCGACGTTCGTCGAGTGGATAACCCCGAGGCTCTGACCTGGTGGGACGAGGTTTGTGACAGGCCCCACCTGGGCTGGGGCATGTCACGAACGCGGTCACAAATGTGGTCACAAACCCGAGTCGCGCCTGCATTCCCGGGTGTCGACCCAGCCCGGGTCTCGTCGACCTGCACGAGCCAGCAAACCTGCTGGTCAAGGGTCTGATCGAGTTTTGAACACGGGCTGGCTTCGTCAACGGGAACGCTTCGGCGGTCCGTGGTGCTCGGCTCGGAGTGTGGTTTCCTCGTCGCTTCGGTGGGCGCCTGGCCCGCGGTTCTCAGGCCGTGCGCTGGGAGGAGGCTGTTTGGGCCCGAGGCCGTTGGCGGCGCTGCCGGCGCTGGCGTTTGAGGGCGGTGGTGATCTCGTCGGGGGGGCCGGGCCGGTGGAGATGGAACCCTTGGGCCTGGTCGCAGAGCATCGACTTGAGGAGCGCCAGTTGTTCGGAGGTCTCGACGCCTTCGGCGAGGGCTTCATGTCCCAGTGTGTGGGCCAGCATGATGACGTTGGCGACGAGGGCCGCGGCGTTGGTCTCTTGGGTGATGCGTTCGATGAAGGACCGGTCGATCTTGATGGTGTCGATGGGGAGGAGATGCACGTAGGCGAGAGATGAGTATCCGGTGCCGAAGTCATCGATGGCGAGTCGTACGCCGAGATCGTGCAGGCCTTGGAGTTGTTGTTGGGTCAGCTTGATGTCGGCCATCGCCGAGGTCTCGGTGATCTCGAAGCACAGCTGTGACGGATCGATCCCGGCGGTGTCGAGGCAGCATTGCACCCGCCGGGCCAGGTCCGGGTCGCCGAGTTGGCGGGCCGAGAGGTTGACCGTGGCGACGAAGGGCCCGTCGGTCAACTGGCACCATGCGGCGACCCGCTGGCAAACCTCCGCGAGGACAAGTTCGCCGAGCTCGTCGATCAGGCCGGTGTGTTCAGCGATCGGGACGAATCGGCCGGGTGGGATGTATCCGTGGATGGGGTGACGCCAGCGCAGCAGCGCTTCAGCCCCAATCACTCGTCGGCGGCGTCCTCCGATGTCGAAGATGCCCTGGTAGTGCACTTCGAGTTCACCGCGAGCCATGGCGTGGCGAAGATCGCGGTCCAAGCGCGTGACCCGCCGAGCGAGGGCACGGGCGCCTTCGGGTTGACGGGAGGCGAGGGCGAAGAACACCCCGATCAGGATGAAGAAGCCACCCCGGGTGCCCCAGTCGCTCAGCGGCTGTGCGGTCATGGGATGAGTCGTGGCCGGCAGCAGCGGCCCGGCCAACACCACCGAGGCGGCACCGGCGATGAACGCCCCCGGCGGGCCGAAACGCACCGCCGCCAAGACGATCGGGATGAAGAACCACAGCGGCGCCACGGCACCGGCACCACCAACCAATCGGGCCAGGCCCCAGGAGAAACCGAGGAGGGCCGCGATGATCGCCACCGCAGCCCGGGAATCGGTTACCTCATAGAACCCGAAGAACCGGCCCGTGACCCGCTCACCCCAACGAAACCCGGATCTCCTGGTCCTGCTCGGTGATCGCATGCGAGCTCCCATGGGTCCCCCGGTATCTCGTCCGGCCCGCAGCTCTCCTGAAGGACCACATCCGGACCCCAGGCCCGAGCCACCCAACCGGCGGGGCGCCAAATACCAGTCAATTGGCTGATCTGGGCGTTTGGGCGCGAGCTCGGCCCGGGCCCCGTGTCGTTTGCGGGGGCGACGCCGGGTGGCCTGGGACCAGGCATTGACCTGAGCGGCGCCGCAGGTTCCACAGCCCGGTCCGTCGTCGGGCGCGTCGAGCCGAACCCGTTCTGGATGACAGACGGGACCTCCCAGTCAGCATTCCTCGCCAAAGATGTGAAGAACCCGAGCTAATCCTGGACTGGACCGAGCCTCGGACCTCAACTCGTAGACACCATGCCCCGAAGCGAAGCGGTCTTGGATTCGGCAGGCGACCGAGAGCCGACTCGGTGACCAGCGAGGGCTGAAGTGACGGGGGCAGCGCGCGTCGGCCTGTGGATGTGCGAGCCTGACGACGTGAAGGGGGTCCGAGCGTCATGTCGATGATGGACTACGACGCGAGGCCCGTCACCCCTCAGGTTGTACTGGTGGGGCACCGGGCGTCCTCCGTCGGTTACAGCATCCGTGATTTTCTCAGCCGTAATGGCGTCCCCTATGAGTGGGTCGACGTGGACGACGCGGCACGGGTCGCAGCGTTGTTGCCTGCAGGGGAGAGAGATGCGGATCAGCTACCTGTCTGCGTCCTCCCCGACGGAATGCGGCTCGCCCCGGCCACGCTGGAAGGTGTAGCGGCAGGACTGGGGATGGTGTCGGCTCCGTCGCTGTCGGAGTACGACCTGACGATCGTGGGCGCCGGTCCAGCCGGGCTGGCAGCCGCCGTGTATGCCGCATCTGAGGGTTTGCGCGCCGTGGCCATCGAGGCCGTGGCGCCTGGAGGTCAGGCCGGGACGACTTCCATGATCGAGAACTATCTCGGATTCCCACAAGGGATCAGCGGAAGCGAGTTGGCAACGCGGGCAACCGCACAGGCGAAGAGATTTGGGGCCGAAGTTCTTCTCGCTCGGCGGCTCGCGCACGTCACCAGGGACGGCCCAGGTTATGTCGCCCACCTTTCCGACGGTACAGCCGTGCCATCACGGGCCATGCTCGTAGCAAGCGGTGTCGACTGGCGTCGTCTTGAGGTTCCGGGCATCGATGAACTCTTGGGTTCCGGTGTGTACTACGGCGCCGGCCCGAGCGAGGCGGTCACCTGTAGCGGGTGCCGAGTGGCCATTGTCGGGGGAGGGAACTCCGCTGGCCAGGCGGTCGTCCGGTTCTCGCGCTACGCCGCGCATGTGACCTTGCTGGTCCGGGGTCGCTCGCTTGAGGCATCGATGTCCCAGTATCTGATCAGCCAGGTGAAAGAACTGGGAAACGTCGAGGTTCGGACAAACACGGAAGTGGTCGGTCTCGAATCGGATTCTCGCCTGCGAGCACTCATGGTTTCGTCAGGAGCCACCGTTGGTCGATTGCCCGCCGACTCACTGTTCGTGTGCATCGGAGGGGTGCCGCGTACCCAAGGCGCGGCTGCCGTCGGACTTGCTCTCGACGGCGCCGGATTCACGCGCACTGGGGCCGACCTCACCTCATCAGCTGGCGCGCTCGACGGGTGGCCGCTGTCTCGTCAACCCTTACCTCTCGAAACGAACCTGCCCGGGCTGTTCGCCGCTGGCGACGTCCGGAGTGGATCGATCAAGCGCTGCGCGGCTGCCATCGGCGAGGGGTCCATGGCGGTTGCGTTGGTCCACCAGCGCCTCGCTGAACTTGGCGGTGAATGACATGGATCCCTCACCGACGACCGACCTACCCGGAGAGCCGGCGGTGGCGGGTCCCAGCAAGGAGGCTCAGGCGGAGTTCGCTCGAACGGCCTCAAAGATGCAAATCCGCACTGTGGCCGGCGCCCTCGAACGCAACGGAATCACTTGCACTGTGGTCGACTCCGCCGAAGAGGCGAGAAGGGCTGTGCGGTCCATCCTCCCGGTGGGAGCGGAGGTCTACAACAACACCTCCCGCACGCTCGAAGTCATCGGTGTCGCCGAGGACATCGAACGATCCGGGCAGTATCAGCCGCTTCGCCCCCGTCTCTACCAGATGGATCGCGAAATGCAGGCTCGTGAGATGCGGCAGCTGTCCGCTTCGCCCGATTGGGTCGTCGGGAGCGTCCACGCTCTGACGGAGGAGGGGTCACTTCTTGTCGCGTCCGCGAGCGGGAGCCAGCTCGCTCCGCTCGCGTCCGGAGCGGGTCACGTGATACTCGTCGTCGGCGCGCAGAAAATCGTTCCCGATTTCAACACAGGACTGCGACGCATCTACGAGTACTGCTTTCCTCTTGAGGATCGGCGGGCCAGGCAGGCCTACGGCGTTCCCAGCGGAGTGAATAACGTCCTCGTCATCAACAAGGCGATCGCCCCCGGCCGGATCACCGCAATCTTGGTGAATGAACCGCTCGGGTTCTGACGCGCTGGCCAGGGAATACAAGTGCTGATCTCAAGTGGAGAGCTCCGGTTCGGTTCTTCGGCTGGGCGTTGGGTGATCGCGGCGTCGTGTGGGGTGCGTCGTTGCGGTGGTCGGTCCGTCGTGCCACCCTTTCGCCGTGGTTTGGCGGCGTCCTCGTGTGGCGGCCCGGACGGACACGGCTTGACGTGACCGGGTCAGCGGCCAGGCGTCCGGTCCTCCACCCGCTTCAGAAGTCGGTGGTCAACCCGCTCGTCAGGCTCGCTTGGCGGCTGGGACTCGGGCCGCCTGGCGACGCCCTCCTGGAGACGACGGGGCGGCGGACGGGACAGGCGCGCCGAACGCCCGTGTGCGACGGCCTCGAGGGCGAGACGTTCTGGCTGGTCGCTCAGCGCGGACGCCACGCCGACTACGTCCGAAACGTCGAGGTCAATCCTCGTGTCCGCATCAAGGTGCGCCACGGGTTGTGGACCCAATGGCGCAGTGGAACGGCGCACATTCTGGACCACGACGATCCGCGTGAGCGCCAGCGTGTCTTGGGTCGTGGAAACCCCGCCCGTGCGCTCTGCTTGCGCGCCTCCAGCGCGATGGCCACGAATCTCCTGACGGTGCGCATCGATCTCGATACCAGTTGATTCCCGCCCATCCTGGAACGCCGTTTCGGAACTCCATCCGGGCCTCGCTGTGCGCCGTTCGATGAGGGACCCGACACCCAACATGTGATCGATGCCACGCTTCGGGAGGTACCGATGGACGACGCAGAAGCCCGAGAGCTGCTCCGTGCCGAACGAGCTCGGGTGCAGCGACTCCTCGACGCGACCGTCGCAACGGGACAAGACGAGCGGTCGGAGGCCGACGAGCAGGGGGTGGACATCGCGGACCCAGCCGAGTCGCTGGTCGCGGAGCAGGTCGACGACGCGGTAGCGGCCACCCTGACCGAGCGCCTGGAAGCAATCCGTCGGGCAGAAGCGCGGCTCGACGCGGGGACCTTCGGCCGCTCCATTCGCAGTGGGCTCGAGATCCCCGATGACCGTCTCCGGGCCGATCCGGCCGCAGAGCTGACCGTTGAGGAAGCTCGGCGAGGGCCTTAGGCGTTCGCCCTGTGGGGTGGTCAGGCGCGCGTCACCAACTCAGGTCTCGACGCCCGGTGTGGCTTGATGACTGCTAAGAGCTGAGTCGTCGGCAGGCGGTGTCGTATTGGGAGACTGCCGCGGTGCTTCCGGCGTGAGCTATGGACGCCGGTCCGTTTCCGGCGAAGTGCATGCCGGCGATGCCCGAGCCGGACTCGTTGAAGGCTGAGCCGGGTGAGTTCGCGGCGTTTCCGGGCTCAACCGGCGCCGTAACGGTGCCGCAGTTGAAGCCGGCCGTTGTGCCTGGCTGACCCGTTGTCGGGTTCTGGATCGCGCCACCCAACGTCGTCGGCACGAGCACCGCAGCGCCCGTGACCACAGCGAGAGCGAGGACACGTCGGATTGCAGTCACTGGAGCCTCCCCTGTTCCGGTCGCGGGGCCCTGCCCCGCCATCCCCTTGCCATACGGATCAGACCCCACGGCGGATTGCCGTTTTCGGGAGCGCGTACGGAGCGGCGGTCGTATAACCGGCGGCTGACCAGCGAGGTCGATCGACGAAGAGCGGTGGGGATATCACCCCGTGGGGTGTCAAAACTCGATCACAACCCTGACCTGCGAGTTCGCAGGACGAGCCGCAGGTCCAGCTGTGAATTCTGAGACTCCTGCGGCTCATGAGGTTCTGCACCCGGCCTCGAGCGGCGATGACCCGGTCTTTCACGAGCCAGCAAGAAACGGCAGGTCAAGGCCCCGATCCGAGTCTTGACACCGCACACGATCAATGCGGACAGGGCTAGAGCGTGTTGCTGTGGACTTTGTCGCAGAGACGCTGCTCGCCGGGCTTGATCTGTCCGCCGCCGATGCCTTTGAGGGCTGCGAACGGTCCACAGACCTGCGGGACGATCCAGACGTGGATCATCGGGACCGGCGGTTGCTTCACGAGGGGTGAGCGACAGTTGCTGTTGGCGTCCGTCAGATCGGCGACCCTGGGGGCCAGCTGATCGGCGGTGAAGCACAGATTGTCGTGGATGTGCCACTGCGTCAGCGGGCATCCGATATCCGGGACATCGTCGAGCGTCGACCCGGGACGCAACATGTACATCGCGGCCTCGAGGGTCTTGGTGCCCCCGTGTACCCGGTACACGAGCGATTCGGGGTAGTCGGGGTTCAAGATTTTGTCGTCGGTGATGTACGACCAGTCGACATAGTGCTCGAAGCCGGTCGCTCCGTCGCCGATCGAGTGGAAGCCGGCGGCGACGGCCGTGGCGCGATAAGCCCACTGCGGCAGTCGAGCAAACCGACCGTGCAATACACGGCCTTAGCTCATCGGCTACTGGCCATCCACCCAACTGGACTGGGCGTGGGAAGAGCGCCGGTTGCAGCGAGGTAGCGAAGCAGACTCCGGCTGACGCTCCGCCACGCGACGACAAGCGAATCCCCCGTGCCATGCTGGTCTGCGCGCTCACGGGCGAGTCGGAGCACAATCGGAGTGACCTTCGCGACGTCGAATTCTGCTTGTTCGGTGATCACGAGCCAGTCGTCGAAGAATTCGTCCCATCTCTCTTCGGGTAACGCGTCGAGCGCCGCATGAACGCCCAACGGGTCATTCAAGTCGTAGTCATACATGTTGGCCTCTGACGATTGACGGACACGTGGGTTTCTGCGCGCAGCTAGCAGGGCCGGTTGGGCCGAATTGGGTTCGAGCGTTGCCGTGGTCGAGCCCGGCCGGTGCCCGGATCGGTGCCGTCTCATTCATGGCCCTCCCGGTTCGGTGTCGAGATTGAGCTCAACCGGGCAGCAGGGGGTCGAGCGGTGGGAATGCGGATTGGTACGCCACGTCGAGGACTGCCTGGAGTCCTCGCAGCTCGGTACCGGTTCTGGGCGTGCTCACCCCGACAAGTTCACGACCGTCGCTGGTGTCGGCGGCCGGGGCGGCCCAGCCGACGGCCTCGGCCAGGCTCGCCATCGCTGCTGGGAGCACGACGTGGATCTCCTCTGGGAGCGCCGGATCGTCGAAGCTGCCGACCAACAGCCAGACGGCTCGGCAGGCAAGCGGCGGGCAGTCCACCGCGAAGCGACGCACGGTCGAGTCGCTGGCGATGGGGGGCAGCTCAATCGTCCAGGGCAGGCCGAGCGCCCAGCGGGTGAGCTCGTCGAAGACGTCGAGCGGTGCGACGAGCTCTTCGAGACCGACCGCTCTAGCTGCGGTCCGAAGCAAGTTCCGGTGCCCGTTCGTCGTCGCCCCGCGGTTCGGTCGGCGGGACCGTCGGGGCTGAGTCACGAGTTCTCGGCGACGTACTCGCCGGGGTCGATGTCGTCTCCGGACACGCCGCGAGCGCCCAGGTGCTCGGCGTGGAACGCGACCCACCGCACCCCCAGCTGGTCGCGCAACTCCTGGTCGCTGTGCTCGCGGAAATCGGGGATGACCTCCCGCTCCTCCTCCGCGAGGTGCTCGTCGTTCGCCTTGCGGCAGGCCAGGACGGCCTCCCACCAGGTATTGCTGCCCGGCTCGGCGCCGGCCGCAGCCCGGATCGCATCGCGGATCTGGTTGTGGTCACCGATGGCGTCGTCGGTCTCCTCGGGTGCCTCCTCGCTGCCGCGCCTCAGCAGCACCGGGTAGAGGATCTCCTCTTCGGCGCTCGCGTGGACCTCCAGCAGATCGGCGAGCGGCTGCCACACCTCGGCGACCGCCCTTGCGTCCCCAGCGGGGCGCGGGTCCCACAGCGCGACAAACTGGCGTCGGAACTCCTCGTGCTCGTCCAGGATCAGGACGGTGATGTCAGGGGCACCCAGGGTGCTCATTCCACCGGACCTGCGCCACGCTGTGTCAGCCATCCTCGGACCTCCCGATCAACACGCTTCTCCCGGCCAGATACCGGTAGGCGACCACAATGGGGGCGATCGGTCCTCAGTAGTCCCTACTGATTTCCCAGGGAGGGCTGCCGGAACTGGCGTCCCCGACCGGGGGACGGCTCAGCGTCTCAAGACCTCGGCGCGCCGCGAAGCGTGACGAGGACTGATGTCGACGCTACGCGCCTGAGCAACCGGCCGGAGGGCCGGTCCGACGGTCAGGCGTTCGGTTGATCACGCAGCGCATCGGCGAGCTCACGGCGCCCGGAGACTCCGAGCTTCTCGTAGACCCGCTGGAGATGGCTCTCGACGGTCCGAACCGAGAGATGCATCTCGCTGGCAATCTGCTTGTTGGCCCGACCTGCCGCAGCCTGTATCGCGGCATCCAGTTCGCCGGGTGTGAGGTGCACGCGGGCCGCGACTGTTTGGACCGCCGGCGTGGCGGCCCGTTCGCAGCGGGCCAGGAGTCGCGCTGCTCTGCGTTCGGCGGCGGTGGCCTCGCGGGTCGCACCCGAGCGGCGGAGAACCACGGCGGCTTCGGCTTGGGCCTCCGCGGCGTAGAGGTTCGCGCCGAGATCCTCGAACGCTCGGGCCACGGTGTCGATGGCCTCGCCGTCTCGGGCTGCAAGTGCATTGGCGTAGGCGGCTCGGGCGGCGACGAGATCACCGCCGATTTCGTCGGCCAGGGCGGCGAGGCGGGCGGCGACGTGGCGGGCCCGGCCGAGGCGGGCCAGGCCGTGCAGGGCGCTGGCGGCCCCGATGAGGTCGCCGACCTCGTCGCCGAGGTCGGCTGCCGCTTCGAGCGACTCCCAGGCGCCCGGGAGGTCGCCGGCGGCTGCTGCCGTCCAGGCCCGGGCCTGGAGAAGGTCGGTCTCGTTGTTCAAAACCATCGGGAGGCCGAGCGCGTCGAGCGCGGCGAGCGTCTCGGCAGCCCGGTCGGCCTGTCCGGCAACGGCGAGTGCCTGCGCGGCAGAGATGTAAGACCACCGGGCGGCGTAGATGTGCGCGAGCTCGTGGAACAGGCCGTAGGACTCGGCGGCCCGGCGAAACGCGCTCTCGACACGGCCTTCTTCGAGGTGCAGCACGGCCAACGCTTGGGTGACGAAGGCTCTCGCTTCGGACGCCGGTTGATCGACGACCTGACGATAGGAACCGGTGAGGAGCGCTTCGGCTTCGTCGAGACGGCCGGCGAAGACCAGCGCCTGAACGCGGGTCGAGAACAGGGCCCACTGGTCCCACGGCTCGTCGGTCGCTGGTATGTCGCTGCGGGCCGGGGGTGGAGTGACCAGCCGGATGGCGTCCTCGAGGCGCCCGAGCCGGACCAAGCTGTAGCTCAGCGTCGCGTGCGCGGCGCTGAGCGGTTCAGAGGCGGGCCGCTGGAACAGGGTCGATGCGGCCTCCACCGTGGCACGCGGCCCACTGTTCAAGCTCATGACGAAAAAACGCCGGGAGAGCAGCTCGTCTCGCCAGAACGGATCGGTGATGGCGTCGGCCACGTCGTCGAGCAGTCGAAAGTCGGCTCGCCCACCAAAGAGAAACGTGTTGTCGAAGCGGAGCAAGGCGACACGGGCCCGCTCGGCGTCGCTCGCCGCGTCGGCAGCGAGGGCGGCCAGCTCGTGGTCGGCCTGTTCGGCCCGGCCCTGGGAGTGGGCCGCCTCGGCGGCCACAAAGCGAGCTGCGAAGCCGCCCCGTTCTGCCATGGCGGCGCGGGCCAGTCGTTCGGCGAGCGGATGGTCGTGGCGGGCGCGGGCGGCGATGGCCCCGGCCACGAGGAGCTCGGCGTCGCCACCACCACCGACGAGCCGCAACGAGGCCAGCAGCAATGTGTCCTCTCGGCGCGCTCCACCGGCTGCCTCGATGACATCGGCCAATGACCGGGCCAGGGTTCGCTCGCGCAGCGCGCTGATGCCGACTCGCATGACGTCTCCGTAGACGGGATGGGCGAGCCAGACCTGGACCCGCTGACCGTCGATACGACTCGTGATCAGGCCCTTGCGCTCGAGGGTCTCGACGGCCGGCGGATCGGCCAACTGGGCCAGCTCTCCCTGCTCGAGCGGCTCGCACAAGGTGAGCAATTCGAGCACGGCCCGCTCGGGGTCGGGCAGGTCACCCAGACGGAGCGCGACCAATTCGACCAGGCGAGCCGTGGGCTCCAACGGGCCGCGAAGACGCCAGATGCCGACCACCTCCTCGAGGAGCGCGCCGGTCTCGAGCGCCCCGGTCACCAGCTCCCGCAGGAACAGCGGATTGCCCTGGCAGTGACCGACCAGCTGACGCGCCGATGCTGCGTCCAGCGGCCCGCCCAGCACCGAACCCAGCAGCTCCTCGATCGCGGCGTCGTCCAAGACGCCCACCTCGATTCGTTCGGCCAGACCGTCCTTCCAGAGGGCGACGACCGGGTCCGGCGCCGCCTCACCGGTGCGCACGGTGGCGAGGACCGTGGCCGCCCGGGTCAGGGCCAGTTGGTGCAGGAGGGTGGCCGACCCGTTGTCGAGGAGGTGGGCGTCATCGACGAACACCAAGAGCGGACGCCCCTCGGCTGCTTGGACCACGGCCCGGACATAGCGTCGAAGCAGCTCACCGTGATCCTCCCGGGAAAGAGCGCCAGGGTCGGGCGGGAGAATCGACGCCAACGCCCCGAAGGGCAAACCCTGTGACGCCCGGGTCGCGGTCGTGCGGGCCAGCGCCATCCCTCGCTCTTCGGCCAGTTGCAGACACGACATCGCGAGGGTCGTCTTGCCGACTCCGGCCGCGCCGGTTATGACAGCCCCCCGCTCGGCGACGACCGCGCCGGTCAACTGCTCGAGCTCCTTGCGCCGGCCGACCAGCGGCCAACGGTCCACGACGAGCGAGTGTACCGAGGCGAACTCGCTCTCCCCTTGGGCACCGAGAACGCCTCCGCGGATTCACAGCGAACGTGATCGGGCACGGCTGGGTCGCAGAGTGGCAGGTGGAGAGGCCGTTCGATGGCGCCCCGACTCGGCATTCAGTAGGGACTACTGAGGACTTGCTTGCCACCGGTGTGGTCGCCTGTAGGTGTTGCCGTGACCCCTGCCATCGCCGCCCGATCGGGGCACCGAAAGGAGCATCGGATGCCCGACGTTCTCTACACCGCACACGCGCACGTCACCGGCGGGCGCGACGGGCACGGTCGTAGCACCGACGGCGAGCTGGACGTGGACCTGCGCATACCCAAGGAGATGGGGGGCGTCGGTGGTGGGACGAACCCCGAGGAGTTGTTCGCGGTCGGGTACGCGGCGTGTTTCGAAAGTGCCCTCGGTGTCGTCGCTCGCCGCCGCCATCTGCACGCGGGTGAGGTCACGATCGAGTCGGCGGTGAGCCTGTTGCCGACCGGCGACGGAGGCTTCACCCTCGCCGTCACGCTCGACGTGGCGGTGCCGTCAGTCGCGGATCGGGAGACGTCCGCAGAACTCGTCCGAGAAGCGCATCAGGCGTGCCCATATTCCAACGCCACCCGAGACAACATCGACGTCACCCTTCTGCTAGGGGGCGAGCCGATCTGAGGCCTCCAGTTGTCTCCGAACCGCGGTCACCTTGGTCAACCTGGTGTAGCCCAGGTTCCTGTCGAACCCCTTGACGGTCTGCGTTCGGAACGTGATTGAGACCCTGGCCCGGCGTGGGATGCTGGGCTGGCAGCCCTCCATCCTGTCGACGAGGAGCGTGGACGTTGGGACTGCTCGATTCCGCTGGAGTTCAACCGGGCGGTTTCCATTGCCGCGTTGCGAGCGAGCAGTCGTAGCGTGCGAGCGACGACTCTCGTCCCCGCGGCGTTCTTCGGTCATGGCACGCCGATGAATGCTCTGGATCGCAACCGTTACACCGACGCCTGGCGCGTGTTCGGTGCCGAGGTGCCGCGGCCGCGGGCGATCCTGGTGGTGTCGGCGCACTGGTACATCAATGCGTCCGCAGTCACGGCGATGCTCTGGCCGAAGACGATCCACGACTTCTACGGCTTCCCCGACGAGCTGTTCGCGGTCGAATACCCGGCGCCGGGCGACCCAGAACTCGCCGAAGAGGTCGCGGAGCTCGTGCGGCCCACCTGGGTCGGGATCGACACGGACAGCTGGGGCCTCGACCACGGCACCTGGTCGGTGCTCGTGCACGCCTTCCCGGCTGCCGACATCCCGGTCGTGCAGCTCTCGATCAACGCGACAAAACCATTCGACTACCACCTCGAGCTCGGCGCTGCGCTTGCGCCGTTGCGGGAACGGGGTGTGCTGATCATGGGGAGCGGGAACGTCGTGCACAACCTGGGCCGTATCGACTGGAACCAACCCGACACGGGGTTCGACTGGGCTCGGGGATTCGACGAGGTCGCCGCGGCGATCGTGACCGGTGCACCTTCAGAGCTTGGGTCGCTCCAGCACCACGACGACTTCGCGATGGCAGCGCCGACGCCGGACCATTTCATCCCGCTGCTGTACTTAGCCGGCCTGGCGTCGGCCGCGAACCAGACCGCAGACCTCCTCATCGAGGGCTACGCGATGGGGTCACTCTCCATGGCGTCGTACACGCTCGGCTGCCATGACCTCGTGCCCGACGGGCACGGTGGGGCACCCGCGCTACCGCAGGTCCCGCCCGATGAGACCAACATCTGACAAACCGGAGGATCGACGCCGAGCGCGGACAAGTCAAGATCGAATGGGCGAACGATGCTTCGCTCCGGTTCACAACCGGCTGAAGGCTGGCCACTGTGAGGCCACCCCGTCATGACCGCTACCTCAGGACACTTGACGCCTCGGAGGCACCAATGAGCATGCCGACGGAAAACGGACAGACTCCAGATTCACCGCCCGAGGAGCGGCACCGCACGCCCTCGAGAGGCGAGCAACGCGTCGAACAGGACGACCTGAGCGAGCTCCTGGATCCCGGCGCAGCCGACGAGGACGAGCAAGCCGAGGACGAGGAACTCGAGCTGGATCAGGTCGAACTCGACGAGCTCGGCCTGACGTTGGACGATCCCCACCAACCGACGGACGAATAGCGGACGCGGCGCACGCATCGTCAACAGGGGCTCGAGCGGCGGAACGAGGTCTCGTACCTTCCGGGGGAGGGACTGCTCTTACCTTCCGGACTTCCTGCGCGGCTCGCCGTGATCACCATGACGGCCTGCTGGTCTGCGTGAGGACTTCAAAGGCTGGCGATCACCTGCGCGGCTTCGAGGCGGACGCGAAAGTCGGGGTCCGTGGCGTGGGCCTCGACCGCAGTCCGGCTCAGTTGGGCACCGAGTGCGGCGATGCCCCGGAGGGCTTTCCAGCGGACCCAGGCGTCGGTGTCGTCGAGGGCCTGCTCGAGGAGCGGGCGCAACTCCTGGCGGCTGGCGCCGGTGACGGCGTCGAGCACGCTGCGTCGCACCATGCGGCTCGGGTCCCCGAGCAGGCGCTGCCATGCCGGGGCTGCGGCCTCCGGTGGGGCGTCGGCCAGGAGCGCGGCGGCGACTTGTCGACGGGCCGGCGGGGCGTCGCGCGACGCCTCCAGGATGCGTTCGAGGTCAACGGCTTGCTCGGCGCGCAGGGTCCCGAGCTCGGCCCAGGCGCGCTCGAGCCGCCGCGACCCGGGGGGTGCTTGATCCTGGGAACCGACGTCCACCGAGCGGGTCACCGGCGGCTCAGGCCCGGCTGGCGAGCCAGGGTCGTCGCGGATGAACTCGTCGGTGACGGCGCGCAGGATGGGCCCGAGCAGGGTCTCCCAGCGGTCAGGACGCGAGATGGTCACCGCAACGAAGGCGGGACCGACGAGCACGTTCGTCACCGCCTCGAAGTCCGCGAAGATCCGGGCCACGTGCGGATCGGCGGCTGCGGCGGTGGCCGAATCGTAGGAGCGGCTTGGCCCGCTGTGCAGGGGCGGAGTCCCAAACCGAATCGTGCGCGGGCTGGGAGTCGCCTCGGGGACGACCGGCCCGTCGAAGGTCTGGCTCAGCTTGCTGCCCGAGGGGTCGTCACGCTCCGGCCCAGTGGGGCTGTCGCCTTGGACCCGCAGCCGGAACCGGTCCTCCTCCCAGCCCCAGGCCAGCGTCAGCCCGGGCGCGAGTTCGTGGCGTCCGTCGCCCGCGCCGGGCCCCACGGCATCGGCGAGGGCCTCGTCGTCGTCCTGGGTCCACGGCTGATCCGAAAAGAAGCGCTTCAGCTGTTGCTTCACCGCCGCCAGAGCCTCCAGCGACAGGCCCGCCACCACCGAAGTGAGCTGGCCGACCGCCTCAGCGGTGAGGCCACGCTCCACAACCCGCGCCCGGGCCGCATCCAGCTCGCGACCAAGCCGCATCATTCCAACGACGCTACCCACCACTCAGCCGCCATCGGCGCGCAGGTCGTGGAAACGAGCTCGCCGAGGCTGTCGTCGAGGAGGCCGGTGGTGGTGCGACGCAGCTGGGTGGGCTGGCGACGAACGTTCAGCTGCTCATGACCGAGCAACGATTCGCCTGGCTTTGGGACCCGCGAGCATGGCGATGCTGGTGGCCAGAATCCACGCGGTGAACACCAGCAGCGCAACAAGTGTCAGAGTGGCCCAACCAGACCCGTAGCCGCGACCGTAGAAGCGTTGCACGCCCGACACCCAGTTCACGGCCACCACGGCGAGCCCAGCCCATCCCAGCCACGGAGCGACGAGCTCGCCCCGGATCATGGCCAGCGAGGCGGCCAAGACGAACAGGCCCAATGTGATGGCCCGGAAGCCGCCAAACAGATGGTTCATCTCATAGAAGGCTGAAATCACGCCCGCGTCGCCGGCCCGGGCGGCTCGAAACGCAAGGACTTGGTTCGGCACCACCGAGACGACCGACACCGCCGCGAGTGTGATGCCGGCGCCGAACACGATCGGTGCGAGGGTGTCATCCCCGCCTTCGGCGCGCCGCAGCACGGAGCGCAGATGGGCGAGGAACCAGACGAACACGACCCCGGCCGAAAAGACCACCAGGACCCCCGAGGTCGTCAGCGCCGATCGGTGCGCCAGGTAGTAGGCCGCGACCCGGGTCGGCGAGGCATCAAAATGCGGCGCCTTCGGCGTCACGAACACATATGCCAACACCGTGGCCACGAACAGCAACCCGCTGGCTGCGCCCCAACGCGCCCAGCTCGACTCATCCATTCCAATCCCCCCCGTCCAGTGCAGCGAGGCACGGTGTGCGCAAGCCGCGGATCAGATGCCCGGCACTGGCTGGGCATCGATCGACGCCCAGCTCCTCGCCCGCTAAGCGCTGATGGCGTTATTGGTGTCGACAAACTCCCGGAAGCGCACAATTTTTCCGTCGCGAAGGTCAAATACATGAACCGCCCCGTAGTGAGCCGCCGAACCACCACGCAGGGTCCCGGAGCCTCGGACGACTCCGATCACGCGATTCGCACCGAGCTCGTCGACGACCTCCGTCTCGATCGACAGCGTCTCCCAAGACCCGCCCACACCCTCAAAGAACTTGACCACCCCATCTCGGCCATGAAACGTGCCGCCCTGAGGAAGCGTCGCCGGTGACGACCACTCCACCTCGCCGTCGAGCAACTCGACGATCGCCGGGATATCCCCCCGACCAAACGCCGCGTATGCCCCCCTGACCAGCTCTCCGTTCGCGCCCATCATGAGCTCCTTCCCCCTCGGGCGTGTCGACCCGCCCCCCTATTCCGCCACCCGCACCGGCCGCGGATGACCCGACGCTGCCACAGTGTCCGGGCGCGGCCAAGGTCCAGCACCCCAGGTCAAGCCGATGCCGGGTTCGACGTCTCATTGACCGGCGGGGACGTCGAGCCCGCGGCTCGTCACGCTGTGCGCTGGGACGAGGCGGCTCGGGTCCGGGCCGTGGCGGCGCTGCCGCCGACGTCGTTTGAGGGCGGTGATGATCTCGTCGGGGGGTGCGGGCGGTGGAGGTGGAACCCCGGGGCTTGCTGGCATCGAGTTCTCGCGCGCTGGGAAGCGCGTCGTGGTGACGCAGGCTCGCTTCAGAAAATGGCGGGGCTCCCCAGCGCTGAGACGTATAGAACGTCGGCGGTGAAGTATCGAGGGGCCGATGCGCCGGATGTCGAGGCCATCGCCGCCCTGCATGCCGACAGCTGGCAGCGCAACTACCGCGGTGCGTACCGGGACGCCTTCCTGGACGGCGATGTGTTCACCGAGCGGCTGACGGTGTGGAACGACCGCCTGAAGCGGTCTTTGCGCGACCAGTACACGATCGTCGCCGAGGCCGACACGGCCGTGGTCGGCTTCGCCCACACCATCCTCGACGACGATCCAGCCTGGGGCGCCCTGCTCGACAATCTCCACGTGACCAACGACCGAAAGCGCAACGGGATCGGCAGCCGGCTCATGGCCGAGACCGCTCGAGAGCTGATCCGGCGCCGCCCGTCATCGGGCCTGTACCTGTGGGTCCTCGAGCAGAACCAGGCCGCCCAGGCCTTCTACCGGGCACGCGGTGGCACCTGCGTCGGACGTGAGCTCGCGGGCCCGTTCCCGGGTGGGGGCACCGCGGTCGGGCTCCGATACGCCTGGCCCGATCCCGCCACCTTGCTCGCCAACTGACTCGCTGAGCCGTCCACTCCGGGGCGTGAGCGCCTAACCGTCGGCGCCGCACTTCTGGGGCAATCGGCCTTGCGAACCGACCCTGCAGCCCACGTTCGTCAGGTGGGCTGTTGGATGAGGAAGCGCAAGGGGATCCCGTTCCAGGTCCAGGGGGTGCCGGGGCACTGGCTCTGGCTGTGTATCCGAGCTACGAGCCAATAGTCCGCGACCTGGGTGGTGACGATGGCGCGGCCACGACGGTCCCAAACCTGGCCGTTTCGCGGTTCCACGGTGAGGCTGATGATGCCCGGGAATTGGCGTCGAATGCGGCGGCCCTGAGCCTTCGCGACCTGGACCACGCGGGCGTAGTCGGTTTGGCCGCGCGTCGGCAGCACGTCGGGCACGCCGGCGAGGGGCTGCCTCGCGCTCGGGCACTCGACGGTGGCGGCGATCTTGAGGCTGTCGAGGATCTGGTAGGCCTCGGTGCGGGCGGCGGGTGGGGCGTCGCTCGTGAAGCGCAGCAACAGGTCGTAGGAGCGAGCGTGCTCGGTGACGTTGATCTGTTGGAACACGCCGGCGTTCGCCGCGGGGCATCCGTTGATGGACACGCGGTCGGGTTGCAGGCCGCTGCCCAGCGTGGCGTCGAAGCGCGCGGGGCCCGGGATGGGGATCGGACGGGTCGGTGGGCTGGGCGGCTGCACGAACTCGTTGATGACGATGGAGGCCCGCTCGGGCTGATAGCAGGGTGGCAACACGCGCCGTTGTGGATGAGGCGGACGGAAGCTCAGCCTGAAGACCTGATCGAACGGCAGCGCCGGATACGCCGAACGTCGGAGCGCGAGACCCCGCCAGTCGCTCGGGGCTTGGATCGAGAACCCAGCTGCCCGATCCCGGTAGGTGACCCAGCCTCGGCGCGAGGTTCTCGTCGCCGGCGCTGACACGCTCGGCGTGTGACGTCCGCCGGGGACGAACACCAGCACCGCGCCTGCCGTGGCTGCTGCGAGGACGGTGGCGACGCCGATTCGAAGTGTCAGGCCGCGCCGGCGACGACGGCGGCCCGCGACCCACACGTGCTCGATGTCGAGCGTGCGACTCGGAGCGTCAGCGGCGCGACGCAACGCCTCACGCAGCTCAGCGGGCATCGCTGGCCTCCGCTGACAACCCCTCGCCCAGCCCCATCCGTTGGAGCGACCGCCGGGCGCGAAGACACAGGGTCTTGACGGTATTGGGCCCACAGCCCAAGACCGCCGCCGTGTCGTGGACCGACAGATCCAAGAGGTACCGCAACACCACCGCCGCCCGCTGCCGCTCCGGCAGGCGCCCGAGTGCCGCCCGCACAGCCAGCACCTCACCCGTATCCGGTGCGTCGAGCGCGGGATGACCGTGCTCCAGCCGAGCCTGTGCGCGTCGGGCCACTCGTTGGCGGCGGGCCCACGAGCGCGCCAGGTTCAGTGCCACCCGATGCGCCCACCCACCGGGCTGGTCGAGCGTTCGCACCTTTGACCAGCGCTGACACACCCGAATGAGCGTCTCTTGGGCCAACTCCTCGGCCACTCCGCGGTCTCCAGTCCACAGACTCAGCGCGCCCACCAGCCGCGGCCACTCAGCCCGACAGAGCCGGGCCAGGTCCTCGGGCGCCTCCATGCCAACCAGCCTCCAGCAGCCGCCGGCACTCCTACACACGCACCAGCCAGGCCCGAGGTTTCACCCCGCGCCAGCCAAGTTCTTGAGCATCGCCAGGCGAGCGCATCGCCATCGAGCCCAACGGCCAGATACACCTCATTGTCGGACCTTCAACCGTGCCTTTGAAGCCGAGCGTCGTGCTCGTCAGTGCGGTGTCACCTCGGTCGCCATTGCGATCCACCTGCGTCTCAGGCAATCGGCTAGTGGGTTGGTGGAACCCAGGCCGCGGTGCCCGTGTTGGAGGCGAGCTTGAAGGGCTGGGGGTTGCCGAGGTCGACCCGGTAGAGGTTCGGACTTCCCGACGTCTCCGTCGGGAGCGTGCTGAGCAGAAACGAGGTCCCGGCCGGGTTGCCGCCAAGGAGTACCAGGGGCAGGTTCAACTCCGCGAGGGCCCGCTGCTGGGCGCCGGTCGTGGGATCAAAGGCCACGAGTCGGCTGGTCGTCGCGCCCGGAATCGCGGTGGCGGCCTCGCCGCTGGGCAGGAAGACGTAGCCGTTGCCGGGCAGGCGGATGGTCGTCAGGACTCGGAGCCCGTCGGCTTCGACGCGTACGGTCTCGAAGTCTGAGCCGGCCGTGACCTCGATGCGACGCGAGTCTGGCCACCAGGAGGCCGCGCTGACTGCGAAGGGTCGCGGCGCGAGCTGGGCGCGCTGCTCCCTGGTTGTCCGCAGGTCCCGTACCGCGAGGGTGTCGAGGGTGGGGCAACGGCTACCAGGGGTGTAGGTGCTCGAGTAGGCGAGGAAGCGTCCGTCTGGGCTGATCGCGGGTGCCGCGCCGATGGAAGCGACGCGATGTGGTGTGCCGCCGCTGATGGGGATCTCCCAAATCTCTGGTGGCGGCCCGCACCCCTGACCCAGCGTGTAGTAGATGCGCTTGGTCTTCGAGCTGACCGCGATCCCTCCGAGGGTTCGTCCGGCGGGTGACCACAGCAGGGTGCGTTCAACGCGACCGTCGGACGCTGCGAGGACCACCAGACGACTCCCCATCACCGCGACGACCGAGCCCGGGGGCCTTTGGCTCGCGGTGACCGCCGGCCGGGTGTCCTGGCTTCGCACGGCGAAGCTGACACCGATCAGCACGGCCACCAGCGGCACCAGTACCCCGACGCCTTGGCGCGTCCGTCGGCGCCGTCTTCGTCGTTGTCGCGCGTGCGCAGACACGGCATCCCAATCGTGTAGCTCGGCTGGCAGCGAACCGACTGCCTGACGCAGCGCTTCGGGAAGTCGCTCCTCAAGACTCATCATGTGCACTCATCCGATCGGTCGACCTGCAGCTCCAGCGAAACGAGGGCGCGGTGCAGGTGCTGCTTGACCGCTCCATCGGAGACGCCCAGCGTCTTGGCAATCTCGCGCAACGAGCAGTCCGCGAAGAACCGCAGCACCACGCATTCGCGTTGTCGTCGCGGCAGGGTCATGATTGCGTCCGCGAGCTCGCGCTGGCGGGCTCGTGCTGCCGCCGTCACCTCAGCCGAGGGCACATCCTCCTCCGCACCCGCAAAGCGCGTTCTGCGCTCGACGCGGCGGCGGCGCAACCCGCTACGGGCCAAATTCACCACTGCACGGCGCACGTACGGAAGGGGGTCCTCCCGGTCCCGGACCCGGTCCCAGCGTGCGTAGGTCCGCACAAACGCCTCCTGCACCACCTCTTCGGCCCGCGCCGCATCGTCGAGGAGCAGCCTGGCCAGCCCCACCAGGGCCGGGCCGTCCCGGCGAAACACCGTCACCAGGGCACCCTCGTCGGCGGCCCAGGCCTCCCGCTCCCCCACCTCCCCCACCGCGCCTCCGGGCACATCGCGGACCTTCGGAATCATCCCGACACCAGACGCCGAGCCGACCTGCCAGGTTGACACGACCGAGATCGTGCGGCCCGAGGCAACGACGGCCGAGCGGTCGCCGACCGGCCTGGCTGGCCGACCTCGTCGGTCCCCAAGACACGGGCGCGCCGGTACCGAGCGGGGCCCGGGATACGGAGGACCGCCGCCACCTACCGGGAGCAATCGCTAGCCCGGCTCACCGCCGACCGTTTCGAAGTGCCGCTCCGGCGCGCCTCGCCCCTCCGCACCGCGGTGACGTATCCGCCGCCGGTGCCACTGGGAGGGGTTCGCCGGTAGGTGGCGGCCAGCGCGAAGCGGTCGTGGGCCGTGGCGCGCCAACCGTGGCGCTCCAGCCAGCCGACTTCGTCTCGGCCCAGGCCGCCGCGAAACAGCGAGGTGTAGCGGGCCATGCTGGGGATGGTCTGGGCTCGCTGGAGCAGCGCCGGACTGAGGCCTGAGCCTTGCTCGAAGGCCAGCTGGGTGTCGGGCGCCGAGAGCTCCCCAAGCGTCCCGAGGAGCCGGTCGGCCTGATCCGGCGTGAGGTAAGCGAGCAGACCCTCGATGAGCCACGCCGTCGCCGCCGTGGCGTCGAAGTTGGCCCCGTTCAGCCGGGCGGCCCAGTCCTGGCTCAGGTCGGCCGCCACGACCACCCGCTGACAGCGCGGCTCGGCGTGGTGTTGGGCCAAGACGCGCGCTTTGAACGCGAACACCTCCGGCAGGTCCACCTCGAAGGTCCGTACTCCTGGCGGCCAGGGCAATCGAAACGCGCGGCTGTCAAGCCCCGCGGCGAGCAGCCCGACCTGTCGGCAGCCGACCCGGGTGGCGCTGAGCAGGTAGTCGTCGTAGAAACGCGTTCGAATGGTGGCGTTGAAGGCGAAGGCCTCCCCCAGGGCGGCAAGTGCTTCCGCGTCGTCGGCGGCCTCGTGCTCGGCGAATGCATCCGGAGCCGCGGCGACGAAGGCGGCCGCGTAGGGATCATCGAAGAGCCGATCGGGGCGGCGGCTCTCCTCGGCGCGAACCAGCGCCATGCCCAGCGCCGTTCGTGCGACGCCCTCGGGCGCGTCACCGGCGCTCATGGCCCCGTGCCGCTCGGACGTTCGCTGGCACGAGCACGTGCGGGCTCGACCGATCCGTCATCAACCGTCCGTCGGGGTGCGGCGGAGCTGGTGGTCAGGCCCATCCGATTTTGGTTTCGTCGAAGCGGAGCCGCCGCAGGGCGACGACCGCAAAGAGCAGGGTCATGGCGAGAAGCACCGCGATGGGCATCGCAACGCCGTTCAGGCCTTGGGCGTCGAGGATGACGGACCGGAAGCCACGCATGGCCCAGTAGGTGGGGGTGACGGGAGCGATGGTGCGGGCCCAGCCCGGAAGGACGTTGAGCGGCACGAGCGCGCCCCCGATGGCGCCGAAGAGGACCATGCCCACGATCCCGAACGCGTTGGCTTGTTGAGCGGTGCGGCACAGCGCCGTCACCGCGACACCGAGGAGCACGAGACAGATCGAGAAGGCCGCCACCAGTGGGACGAGGGCGGCGACGTCGCCGCGAATGTGGAGGCCGAAGAGGACGACGCCGGCGGCGAAGATCACGATGAACTGGGTGATGCCGATTGCCAGCCGCGGCAGGGCCTTGCCGAGGACGATCTCCAGCGAGGTGGCCTGGCTGGCCCGAAGTCGGTCCCAGGTGGCCCAGAAGTGCTCGGAGAAGAACGCGAAGCTCACGAGGGAAACGAGGAAGAAGGCGCTGAGGGCGGCCTGGCCGGGTACGACCTGCTCGGCGCCGTTGGCGTGGGGATGTCCGGCCTGGACGAGCGCGGGGCGGAAGGCCGGCTTGAGGAAGGCCATGGTCACGACCGGGAACACGACGAGCACCATGACTGGGAGCGGGTCTCGGCTCGCGAGGCGCAGCTCGTGGGCCAGGATGACGCCGAGGCGTCGCGGCGAGATCATGGGACGGGCACGGCGGCGTGCTCGTCGTAGCGACGACCCGTGACGCTGAGGAACACGGTCTCGAGGCTGGGGCGGATGACCTCGATGGCCCGGAGCTCGGCGCTCTCGGGACCGAGGCGGGACAGGATCTGCGCGGCCGCGCGGGCGGGATCCTCCGCCGGGATCCGTACCGTGGGACCGTCGACGACGGCCCCCTCGACGCGCACCCCTTCGGGGACGTGGCCGTCGAAGCTGAGCTGGAGCGCGCTTGACCCGTGGCGGCGAACCAGCTCGTCGAGTCGGCCCCGGGCCACGATGCGGCCGCGATCGATGAAGGTGACGTACGCGTCGAGCTCCTCGATTTCCTGGAGGTAGTGGGTCGAGTAGACGACCGCAGAGCCGTCGTCGGCGAGGCTGCGGACCAGTCGCAGGATCTCGCCGCGGGTGCGGACGTCGGCGCCCGTGGTGGGCTCGTCGAGGAGCACCAGCTGGGGGCGGTGCACGAGCGCGATCGCCGTGTGCAGCCGTCGACGCTCCCCACCCGAGAGCTCCAACGCGCGCCGGTCGAACAGCTCGTCCAACCCCAAGGCTGTGGCGACGGCGTCGATCCGGTCGCGGAGCTGCCGGCCGCGCAGGCCGGCGAGCCCGGCGAAGAAGCGCAGGTTGTCTCGCACCGTGAGGGGCAGGTACACGCCAGTTTCCTGGGGTGCGTAGCCGATCAGCTGCTGGGCCCGCTGGGGGTGCCGGACGGCGTCGACGCCGCCGACGTGGACCGTGCCGGCGTCCGGTCGGCGGAGGCCGGCGACGATCGAGACCAGCGAGGTCTTGCCAGCGCCGTTGGGGCCCAAGAGGCCGAGGATGACGCCGGGCTGCACGGCCAGGTCCACGCCGTCGAGAGCGAGCGTCGACCCGTAGGACTTGGACAGCCCCTCGACCTTCAGCGCCACCTCGCGATTCGTCGGGCCTGCCCGAAGCTCGTCGGGGTGGTCTGGGTGCCCGCCCCCGCCGGTCATGAGCCCCGCCACGATCCGAGCTCGATCACGCCCTGAACAGGACCGGGAGCGCGTCCGGTGACCGGAAGAGGCTGCCCACGATCTTGGGGCGCGGGGCGTCGGGATCGAGGCGCAGGTCGTGGAGCCGCTCGAGGATCGCGTCGAGGGCGACGCGGGTCTCCATACGGGCGAGGTGCATGCCGAGACACATGTGCGGCCCGGACCCAAAGGACACGTGCGGAGCTGGGGCGCGATGGATGTCGAAGCGATCGGGGTCTTGGTAGTGCCGCTCGTCGCGATTCGCCGACCCGAGGAACACGTTCAGCCCTCGACCCGCCGGTATCTCGAGGCCCGCCAGCTCGGTGTCGCGCACACACTGGCGGACCACCGTCACCACCGGCGTCTCCCAGCGGAGTCCTTCCTCGATCGCAGCCGGGCGCAGCTCGAGGGTCTCGATGGCCTCGTCGAGCTGCTCCGGGTGCGTGAGCAGCGCGAGCAACAGGTTGCCCAGTGACCGGTACGTGGTCTCGACGCCGGCCGGGAGCAGCAAGATCAGGAAGGCGAAGATGTCATCGTCGGTCAGCCGGTGCCCGTCGACCTCGCTCGCGATGAGCTCACTGATGAGATCGTCGCGTGGGCTGATGCGGCGTTCTGCCACTCGATCGGCGAAGTAGGCACGGAGCGCGTCTGAGGCCGCGACCCCCCGGTCCCAATCGACCAGGATGCTGAGGAGATCGATCGACCAGCGCTGAAACTGCTGAGAATCGCGCTCCGGAAGTCCGAGGATGCGAGCGATCACCCGTACTGGGAACGCGAAGGTCAGGCTTCGAACCAGGTCAGTCGAGCCGGACCCGGCGAATGCGTCGATGAGCTCGTCGACGACCCGGCGGACCAGCCCCTGCTCCCAGCGGGCCAGAAGCTTGGGTCGGAACGTCGGCGCCACGAGCGCTCGATGAGCACGATGCTCGGGCTCGTCCAACGCGGTCAGCGTCTGCGCCAGCATCGGCCCCATGAGATCGCCGAGGATCTTCGAGGAGAAGGTCTCCTGGTCCCGCAGCACGGTGACCACCTCGTCGTGGCCGAGCACGCTGAACCAAGGGTCGGCGCCCTCATCAGCGCTGCCCGGGTCGACGGGCAGTGGCCATCCGACCTGCACCGGTCCCCGGCGCCGAGCCACGGCCAGATGCGGGTAGGGATCCTCCACCGCCCCGAGCTGGATGGTGTCGGGCAGCACGAACGGATCGAACCCGGGCGCGACGTCGGTCACGTCACGGCACCGCCGCGGCGCCCGCCTCCGCGCTGCCGACGGCCAAGCCCACAGACCTTGGGGCCGGTCGCCGGCGGCGGGGTGCGGCCCATCTCGAGCTCTCGCAGGCGGTCCCCCCAGGCCTCACGCCGGGTCAGCCAGGCCTTCACGGCTGCATGGTCCCCGTCGGCTACCCTCGGGCTTGTGAAATTCCGTTGCGTAGGTTGCATACGCTGGAGTATCACGCATGACGGTGGGTATGGCAAGGGGGTTTTGGTGTGACGTTCGAGCCGCTCACCGCCGATCGTCGGCGGGCCATGACCCGTCACCACCTCCTCGACGCGGCCGGCATCGTCTTTGCCCGCAACGGGTTCCACGGCTCCACCCTCAAGGAGGTGGCAACGGCTGCGGGCTTCAGCAAGGGGGCGGTGTATTCCAACTTCAAGAGCAAAGACGACCTGTTCCTGGCGCTGCTCGACGAGCGGATCCAGCGCCAGTACGCCATCGTGGCCGAGGTCCTCGATTTCGGCCCCCACGACAAGACTCAACAACTCCCCCGCATCCGCGACCTGATGGGCAGCATCCAGTCCACGTTCTGGGACGACACCTGGAGCGCGCTCTACCTCGAGTTCGTCCTCTACGCGAGACGAAACCCCGAGGCGCAAGCCAAGCTGGCCGCGACCGCCGAACGGTCACGCCAGCTGGTCCAAGAGTTGATCGAACACGAGTACGCGGCCGTCGGCGTGAAAGGCAACTACCCGACCCGCGAACTGGCCGAGATCTCCTTAGCGCTGTTCAACGGCCTCGGCGTCAACCGCCTTGTCGACCCATCGGCCATCACCGAACAGACCCTCGACGTCACCCTGGCCTTGCTCTACGACTCGATGGGCGTCGACCGCCCCGTGGTGGTGTCAGGCTCGAGACCACCGAGGCGCCGCGACGACCGGCAGGCGAAGCCAAGCGGCGTGTCGCATC